>CANMGM010000276.1 GCA_947497195.1 Bacteroidota bacterium | reverse complement strand
CGCTGCGGTTGCTTTTTTCGTGAATCTGACGTGCAACAAGTTCTTTTCCTGTACCATTCGGCCCAATTACCAACACACGGGCATCGGTTGGAGCTATACGGTAAATCATATCCTTCACCTTTTGTATGGCGGGTGCTTCGCCAATCATCTCGCCCGTTTTATTGATCTTTTTACGTAGGATTTTTGTTTCCTGAATCAAAGTCGATTTATCCAGTGCATTGCGCAAGGTTATCATCAATCGATTGAGGTCGAGTGGCTTGGCGATGTAGTCGTAGGCGCCTTTCTTGATGCACTCAACCGCTGTTTCGATGGTTCCGTGACCCGAAATCATGATTACCGGACAATCGATTCCGGCGGCAATCACCTTATCGAGAAGTTCTGTACCATCCATTTTGGGCATTTTGATATCGCTGAGCAGAATATCAAAACCGCCTTTCTGAATTTTTTCCCATCCCTCTGCGCCATCTACAGCTTCCTCAACCAGGTGATTTTCGTATTCGAGGATTTCTTTAAGGGTGCTTCTGATTGCTCGTTCGTCGTCGACAATTAGTATTTTGGCCATAGGGTAAAGATAACGATGGTTTTTAAATTAACCGTATACAATGTTTATTCTGAAATCAGCACAAAGGAATGAGCCTTAAGATGATTTTTTGCTTATTGTTTTGACCTGAATGTTTTCTCGTACAAAGCAATCCAATCTTGGGGCGTCATTTTAGCCAGCAATTGTGCGAGCAGATCGAAGGGAATATCCTCCGCCTTTTTAAAGCGGATGCAGCTTTTTCCCATATCGAGCTTCGATTTCGAATGTTTGGGATATTCGGTTGTAAACCAATCGAGCAAGTGCGCATCGGCATAAATGCCCATATGGTAGAGCGCAATAAAATTCTTCTGAGCTGCAATGCTGATAAAGGGCAACGCCTGTTTTGCATCGCAATGATAGCCCGCCGGGTAGAGTGCGTGCGGCACTACGTAACTGGGCATTTTATAGGCCATTTCTTCAGAAAATCCTTCGGGAAGCGAGTGCAGAAAGCAGTTTCGCAAGGCATTCATAGCCGACTTTCGCTCATCGGGCAGGGCATTGAAATAAGCATCAACTGCAGAATTGGCCTGTATCATTTTAAACGATTTCTATTCGTAGTTTTGACAAATGAACGGCAAAACCGAACACGAAGCAATATTGTTTTTTGATGGTTATTGCGGGCTATGTAATGCATCGGTTCAGTTTGTGCTTCGGCATGAACGAGCGGGCGATCTGCACTTTGCGGCCCTGCAAAGTTCATTTGCCACAGAACGCCTACGTGCCTTGCAGCCCCTCCCCGACTCGCTTGTTTTATATGCAAACGGCGTTTATTATACCGAATCGGATGCAGCCTTGCGTTTGTGCAGGTATTTGAAATGGTATTTGAGGTGGATGGTCTTGTTGTTAATTGTGCCGCGTTTTCTTAGAAATGGCATTTATCGCTTGGTAGCGAAAAGGCGGTATGCTTGGTTTGGTAGAACTGATTACTGCCGTGTTAATATTGCAGCCAAAGGAAGAATTATAGGTTAAAGCGTTTGTGGATAAAAGAAAAAATTAACTACTTTCGTGAGCTATAATAGCGTGTTGAATGCCAAAACGAATTGCCATAACCCAATCGAACTACATCCCTTGGAAGGGGTTTTTCGATTCGATAAACATGGTGGATGAGTTCGTGTTGTACGACGATATGCAATACACCCGTCGCGATTGGCGCAACCGAAACTTGATAAAATCGGCAGAGGGAACTCAATGGCTAACCATTCCGGTGGATGTGAAGGGGAAGTACTTTCAGAAGATAAATGAGACGAAGATTTCGGATGAGAATTGGGGAAAGCAACACTGGCAGACCTTGAAGCATGTTTATGGCAAACTGCCGGGCTTTGCTATTTACAAAGATACTTTTGAAGCCTTGTACCATCAAGATTACTCCTTACTGAGCGAAGTGAATTATGCCTTTATTAATGCTATTTGCAAGATTTTAAACATCAGTACAAACATCCGTTGGTCGAGCGAGTTTGATTTACCCGAAGGCAAAACCGAACGTTTGGTTTATATTTGCAAGGAGTTGGGAGGAACGGAATATTATTCCGGCCCGGCAGCAAAGAACTACATGGACGAGAGCTTATTTACCCAAGACGGAATTGCGGTGCATTATTATGATTATTCGGGCTACCCAGAATATGAGCAACGTTTTCCACCGTTTGCGCATGGGGTGAGTATTTTGGATTTATTGTTTAGTGTTGGTACGGATTTTTCAAAGTATTTGAAATTAAAAAAGGTATGAGTTCGAGTATACTCCAACAGGTGAATCAATATTACAGTGAGAAAATTCAGCAGTTTGGATTAACCCCTCAAGGCGTGGATTGGAATGGCGAAGAGTCCCAGTTTCGGAGGTTTTATGAATTAATGCGCGTAGTTTCAGATGAAAATCAAGGGGCTGAATTCAGTTTGCTTGATTATGGCTGTGGGTATGGAGGAATGATTGACTTTTTAACGCCCATTTATGCGAACCGAATTGAATATCATGGTTTGGATATTTCAGCGTCAATGATTGAAGCCGCGAAGGAGCGTTATGGTAATGCAGGGAAGTTTAAAACGTCGTTAGAGCAGGCCGAAAAGTTTGACTATGTGGTAGCGAGTGGAATCTTTAATGTAAAGCAGGAACGGCCATACCACGAATGGGAAGACTATGTTTTTTCGATAATCAATGATATGCACACTAGGAGCACAAAAGGATTCTCTTTTAATATACTGACATCTTACTCCGATAAGGAATTTATGAAAGACTATTTGTATTATGCGCAGCCTGAGGAATTATTTGCGTATTGCAAAAAAAACTTTTCGAGAAAAGTTGCTATTCTTCATGACTATCCGCTCTATGAATTTACGGTAATTGTTAAGAAATAAAAAAGATGGAGGAGAAACCAATTATAATTTTCGGCTTGGGCGATATTGCACAGATTGCAAATTATTACTTTCATATCGATTCCAGCAGAAAAGTCGAAGCTTTTACCGTAGATAAAGCCTACCAAAATACGGATTCATTTGAAGGGAAACCCGTTGTAGCCTTCGAGGATATTCTTAAAGTATATCCGCCAAAATCATTCGACATGTTCATTGCATTAAGTTACTCCAAGATGAACAAAATCAGAGAGGCAAAATACAACGAGGCCAAATCGAAAGGTTATGCACTGGCTTCATATATATCGAGCAGATGCAGTTATATGTCACAATTTGCTTGCGGCGATAACTGTTTTATTTTTGAAGACAATACCATTCAGCCATTTGTAAAAATCGGGAACAATGTAACTTTATGGAGTGGAAACCACATTGGACACCATTCAATTATCCATGATCATAATTTCATTAGTTCTCATGTAGTTGTTTCGGGGCATTGTGAAATAATGAGTAACTGTTTTCTTGGTGTTAATGCAACGCTGCATAATAATGT
>CANMGM010000275.1 GCA_947497195.1 Bacteroidota bacterium | reverse complement strand
TATTTTGGATGTAAAGTTGAATTGCTTCTTCAGTATTGTCATTCGAACAGTCGTGTACAATAATTACCTCTTTTTGAATACCTTGAAGTAATTCGACTGACTTTACATTATCCAAAATTAGATGAATGGTTTTGCCTTCGTTGTATGCTGGAATTACAATTGATAGCGTTTTTTGAGTTGTCATCAGCACCGAATTTCAACGAAACTAATAAAAGCAAGTGAAAATCAGCAAGGGCGATTTGTAATCTAATAAGAATGAACCGAATAATGATGTTTATTCTAGCTGGATATTCGAAGCCCCAAAGTGTGTATATGGATACAGACTGTGATTACGCGCCATTTTGCCAGCGTTTGCTTGCGATTTTAAAACCAGCTAAATCGAGAACCCGGTCAACAACAGTTAAGGCAACTTGTTCAATGCTTTCTGGACGAGAATAGTATGAAGGGGTTGCAGGACAAACAATTCCACCGGCTAGTGTAATGGTTTCCATGTTGCGGATGTGAACTAAATTGTAAGGCGTTTCGCGAAGGCAAAGGATGAGTTTACGACGTTCCTTTAGCACGACATCCGCGGCACGCGTAATTAAATCATCTGAGATTCCACCTGCAATTCTCCCAAGCATGCCCATCGAACAGGGGCAAACAATCATCGTATCGAACCCGGCCGAGCCAGAGGCAAAAGGCGCATAAAAGTTAGAGTTATCCCAGATTTTGTAAGGAAGATTTTCAAAATTCTTATTCTGCAATTCATGCTCCCAAACTTGTTTGGCGCTTCCAGAAAATACTACACCAATATCATCCAATTGTTCCGGAATTTCTGCCAGGCGTTTCATCAACAATTGCGCATAGATAGAACCCGATGCACCCGAAACAGCCAATACTAGTTTTTTTTTCATGTCAGAATGTATAAAACAACCTTCCCATCACGCAGGATGAGTATTGCCCGCGATTTAAGCGAAATGATGTTTCTTGGTCATGCTTACGAACCGGAAAAATGCTGTTGGCTACGCGTACGTTAAACATCCACTTTTCGTTGATATGCCAGTTTCCTCCGGCATTAAAAGAAATGTCGGTACGGGCAAATTGTTCACGTGAGCCATAAATTCCCGATAAGTCTCCAAACTCATCTTCCTCCGAATGGCTAATATAAACGCCACACGATATTCCTGTTTCTAATGACAATTTGGATGTGATGCGATAATTAAGCGTAAGCGGCACCTCAATATAATTGAGATGCAAACGATAATACGTTGGAATTGAATCAGAAGGGCGCAAATTCTTTTTACTTCCCTTTGGCAGATAGGAAATCTCCATCCATGCCGATAGTTTCGGATTGGCAAACTGGCGCATTACCCAAATTCCGGCAGTAATTCCTGGCTTGTTGTAACCCGCTAAATCATCACCGGTAATCTGGCTGGTGTTAAGTCCTACCTGAAAGCCAGCATCAAATTTTTGTGCATTTAAAGAACTTGAAAACACAAAAAACAATAATGTGCTAATTAGCTTTGTACGAGACATCATCAATTGATGATTTTAATATCTTCGGCCTGAACTACCTCTTTGCTGTTTGCTTTGAACAAAATCGCCACTACGTGCACATTGTTTTCGTTCCAATTGGCAGGAAGCGTAAATGATGCGTTTGCCGAATAAGTAGATCCGGCTGCAAAAGTACTACCCGAAACAAGAGGCAGGCCCCATGTTCCATTCATACTGCCGCGCAACACATGGCGGTGCGTATAATTTAGGATTGTGGAAGGTGTAAGCGAATAATCTTTTTGTGGGCTAACGATATTGTCTTCGCTCAAATAAAACGCAAGATGCAGCGAATCATTTATGGCTGTTAGAATATCTACATCGGCACTAACCTCCAAACTGCGCGATGCAGCACTGTATTGTGGATTGATGTCAATCCATGCATCTGGAGGTAAGGCAACAAGCTGAGATGCTTTGGAGCTCCAATCGGTATACTGAACTATCGGATTGCTATCGAACGAAATGCGGTTTATCAAACCATTCGGCAGGCCGGCAATAGAATTGCCATAATTCTGGTCGAGCTCATTTCCTGTTTCACAGCGATAATCGGCTGTATAATTGCCAGATGATGAGGGCTCTGCAAAAAAACCAACATGCACACCGAGCGGAACGATTTGACCCGGGTACAACTCTTCAATGGCCTTAAGTGCCTCTGCTGCTCGCGGACAATTTCCACACTGATGTCCTGTAAAATCTTCAAATAAAATTTTTCGCACAACCTGCTCCGTAGTATCGCTTGTACCACCTTTCTTCTTTGCGTATGGACCTTCAACAATATCGCAAGACAGTAATGTCGTGATGAGAAGGATTGCTATATATGCTGCGTTTATTTTCATACTAAAAACTGCTCATTACAGATATGGTTAATCCATTCGATGCAGGAACATTACGGCAAACTCCACCTACACAGAAAATCCCTGCCCGTTGGCGTCCATAACTTAACATAATTCTGTTTCCTTTGTTCATGTAACCAATATTCCCTGTAAGGTAGTGAATTTGTTTCTCCTGCACCTTATTTCCAAAATTGTATTGATCAACCACAGCAACAAACCAGTTCGGAGAATACGTATATTCTAAAAGCGACATGGCCCACGACCCATCGTCCTGTTCGGTTAACAAGGCCTGTGCTTCCATTCGAATTGTGTGTTTGTCGTTGATTTTATAGGCAACATCAACAACACCCATGGGCGCATAAATGGTTCCGAATCCTTTGAGGCCTTGAACAACATCTTTATTGTAGACCCAATACAGAAACATAAAATTCGCCTTCCAGTGCTTATTGATTTTCTTATGAATTTCGAGATGATAATCTCTGAAAAACACCTCTTTCCCAACACTAAAGAACTCGCTGGTATAACCAAGGGTATCGTTATCTGCCGCATTCTTCCTCAAACCATTCGTGCCGGAACAATTGATGGTTACTTCTGTACCGTATTTTCCACCCAACTTCGAACCTTTCTTGATTTTCCAGTTTAGCTCGAACTGAAACCCAATTTCTCCATTAGGCTGCGTTGCATAGGGGTATATTGTTGCTGGCAGATTGTAGGTATGTTGCCGTGTAAGCGCAGGTAAAAAATTGATGTTATATACGTTTCCTGTTGCGGCGCGGTCTGAACGAAAATCGAAATTGTCGAGGCGCTTTACTGCTGCAATAATACCGAGGCCTTTCGTTGAGTATGCAAGGGATAGATTAAGCGCCTGCCCCGTTTTATAAATTTGACCATTCGTGCCCGAAGGATCGTTTATTTTATATCCATATTCTGAATTCAGATTGAATTTTCCTCTAATAATATTAAGCCTTCCTGCAAAAGCAGCAACATTCTTCGGAAGGTAATACAAAGGGTCTTGATCATCTTGGTAGCGGCTTACAGCACTTCCACCAAGTATAAATTTCGTTTCAAGGTCTATGTTTGGGAAAAACGCTTGGTTTACGTTGATT
>CANMGM010000274.1 GCA_947497195.1 Bacteroidota bacterium | reverse complement strand
GTTTATGGAAACATTACAGTGTGGCGCTCGGGTAATCAGGTTAAAGTTGGGATTGCATATTCGTACCTCAACATTACCAACCCGCAGAACAAGTTTGTGGTAAGCAACGACGGCGGAAGTACTTTTGAAGAACCGGTATTTTTAAGCAACCATACCGATAATAACTACACTCATATTTGGGGATTAGCGGCCAAAGGCGATACGCTACTAGCTGCTTGGGCAAGGCAATATTCCGGAGATCGCTGGGATCAAAGTTGGTTTAGTCGCTCAGTAGACGGAGGGCAAACATGGACTCCAATGGCCGTTGCTTATAGTGGAAATCACTACAGTTTTGTGGGAGATTGTGCCATCGATGAGCAAGGTAATTTTTATGTGCTTGTTGCCGATGACCAGTTCTTTAAGGTAAATCTCGTTATAGCGCGCTCTACTGATCTGGGTGCCACATGGAGTTTAACTCCGGCACAGGTTACCAACCAAGGTTCGGGAAACACCAATACCAATGCACAGCTGCAAATCGACGGAACGCAACTCATGGTAAGTTTTACGCATTCGGGCAGCACACTCGATCAGGTGAATTATGCTTACAGCAACGATTTCGGCAATTCGTGGACAACGAATGTGGTTTCAGACACAACCGATTTACATGTTTCCAGCTTAGGCGGCGGCACACTTTTATATTGCCACACAGCCTTGGCGAAAACACCATCAGGTCGTATTTATACAGCATGGGCCGATTCGCGCGAGTTCAACACAAACGACTACCAACAATGTCACTACTATACCTATCTGGCTTGGTCTGATGATAACGGCCTCAGTTGGAGTCCGAATTACAAAGTTAGTTTAGGATCTAATTACGAGCAGGTAATTAACGTGTATACCGATTTGGCCGTATTGTCAGGGCCAACCGGAGATACCGTTTTGGTAACCTGGAATAAAAACCGCGATGTTTCTGCGATAGAAATACCGGGGTGTACTGATCCATTATCGTGCAGCTTCAACCCGGAAGCGAATGTGAATGATAATTCATGCGTCTTCCCTGGTGGGCCTTGCGATGATGGCAATCCAGCAACAGAAAATGATTTTTATAACGAAGAGTGCTTTTGTTCCGGAATTCTGGGCTTGGGAAATGTAACTGAACAGAATCTGTTGGCTTATCCCAATCCTACTACTGGATTGATTTCGATAGGGCTGGATGTCTCAAATCAGGAATTCCTTATCGAGATAATCGACATTGCCGGACGTGTTTTAAATCAACTTCACACCTTCCAGAACACCACGACTCTTGATTTATCTGCTTATGAAAACGGGATTTATCTAATCCGCACATCATACAAATCGGGTATACAAACGCGCGTTGTTCGCTTAAACCGGTAAGTTCAAGGATTCGGTCGCCACTTCGATACGCTGCGAAAGCGAATAAAAAAACGCTATTTTTGCGCTCCCTTTGGAGAGTTGTCCGAGTGGTTGAAGGAGCACGCCTGGAAAGTGTGTATACCTCAAAAGGGTATCGAGGGTTCGAATCCCTCACTCTCCGCCAAAGGATTTTAAACCGGGCTTAAGCCCGGTTTTTCTTTTTCCCTGAAAATCCTTCAGGCTTGCCTGAAAAGGGTTTTCAGGGAAAAAGAAATATCACCGTCTGAAAGACGGTGATAAAATCCGTTGAACCGCATCCCCACCAAAGGGATCACGCAGTAATCCCGCTTGCCTGAAAGATTTTCTAAAAAAAAAGATAAGAAATAGGATGTTTTTACGAGGATAAAAATCCATCAGACTATTTCCGCGAAATTGCTCAGCATCCCCTTATGGCTTCTCCACCACTTCATCAACGCTCTGACGCGTAACGGCGTGGTAAGCCATTCGATATTTGGCATAGATGCTTTTCGCGGATTCTTTCATCGCATCCTGCTTCATCATGGCTTTGTAAAGCGGCAACACGAACTTACGCCGGCCCACTGCACCCAAAAAGGCGTCGGCCGAAGGAATAACTGAAGCATCGCCGCGATTTAAGCGGTAATAGAGCCAAGCAAAACGAATTTCAGAATTACCGGATAACGAAAAGCCGTATTGCTTATCTAGCGATTCGGCCTTGGATTGCTCGAGATTTTCGGGCAATGAACGAATAAAATGCAGCCATTCGTGTGTTACCCAAGTCTTTGTTTCGTTGCGTGCTGCTTTTTCGCCAGCCAAAATACGCGGCACGATAGCTTCAACCTTATTGAATCGTTCCGAAGCAGGTTGCTTGCATTCGGCAGGTAATCCAGACGAATAGATCCACTTCTCAAGCACAACCAGTACTTCGGGCGATAACTTCAAACCATTGCGCGATTTTAGATACTGCAAAAAACGTTCGGTGGTAATGCCTTTAAAGGCAAATTCCTTAAAATAACGATTCAGAAAAGCATCAAATATTTCTCGGCCCACTTGATTTTCTAAATACACAAGTAGAAAACAGCCTTTTTCGTAGGCGATGTCGGTCATGCCGTCGTCGGGGTCGCGGCCCTTGAGTTTAAGCTTCAACTGTGTATCGGCGTTATCACTCCCCAAATCGGAAAGTGTTTCCTGCAGATCTTTGTAACCGAGCACTTCCAGCATATCGGCATACGATTTTCCGTAAAGCGCTTCCATGATGCGGCGTTCGAAATACACCGTAAAGCCTTCGTTAAGCCAGAAATCGTCCCAATTGGAATTGGTTACCAGGTTGCCCGACCAACTGTGAGCCAGTTCATGAGCAATGAGTGCTGTAAGCGAGCCATCGCCTGCTATAATGGTGGGTGTAGCAAAGGTGAGGCGCGGATTTTCCATTCCGCCGAAGGGAAACGAAGCTGGCAATACAATCACATCATAGCGGCCCCATGCATAAGGGCCGTAAAGTTGTTCGGCCGCGAGAAGCATCTTTTCCATATCGGCAAATTCCTTTGCGGCTTTTGCCAGCATTCCCGGTTCGGCATAAACACCGCAGCGCGAGCCGATGGGCTGAAACTGAATATCGCCCGCTGCCAATGCAATTAAATACGCCGGCACGGGCAGTTCCATTCGGCATGTATATATCCCGGTTTCGTTGCGTTCCTGCACGTTTTTTCCACTCATCACGGCCATGAATTCTGATGGCACATGAACCGTTGCTTCCCAGGTAAATCGTATGCCCGGACTGTCCTGTACAGGAATCCAGGTACGGGTTAAAATAGCCTGCCCTTGGGTGAATACGAAAGGTGATTTACCGTCGCCGGTTTGGGATGGGTCGAGCCATTGCAAAGCAGCAGCATCGGAGCTTGTGCTGTATTTTATTCGAACCGTTTTCGTGTTCTTTTGAAGCGTGATGGAAAGAGGCCGACCTAAAAACGGCTGCTCATCAGAAAAATTGTACGGTGTTGCTACACCATCATCTAACCATGCGCCTTGAACTGAAATTCCACGTGTATCGAACCAGATTTCGCGCGCTGAATCCGATTTTTCGATGGTGTAAATTGCTTCGCCTTC
>CANMGM010000273.1 GCA_947497195.1 Bacteroidota bacterium | reverse complement strand
TGCCGCTTCGATTTACAAACGCGGTATTTCGTTCATCAACATTCCAACAACTTTATTGGCAATGGTTGATGCAGCGATTGGCGGAAAAACAGCCGTTAATTTTGGAACGATACGCAACATGATTGGAACGTTTTCTTTGCCCGAAGCGGTATTGTTTTTTCCAGAGCTGCTGCAAACACTTCCTGAATCCGAATTTCGTTCGGGTGCGGCAGAAATGCTGAAGCATGCCATTTTAGAAAGCAGCTCCTCGTTTGAGACTTTTGTTCAAAGGCCAATGCATGATCTCAGCAAGGAGGATCTTATTCTGAAAAGCGCAGAATTCAAGCAGAATTTCATTGCCGGCGATTTGCACGATCATGGAAAACGGCAATTGCTCAATGCCGGTCATACCATGGCACATGCACTCGAAGCCGCATTCCTTGAATTAGGCAATCCACTTGCGCATGGTTTCGCTGTTGCTGCCGGCCTGTGGATCGAAGCCGAATTGGCGCTGAATCTGGGATTGGCAAATCGAACATTCGTGCTGAAATTACAACAGTATATCCGAAAGAATTACTCTAGGATAGAACTGTCGGACGAAATCATTGCCAGAACCTTGCAATCTATGCATGCCGATAAAAAAAACACTTCTGGCATTGCTTTTTGTCTTCCGCTTGATGCAGGAAATATTGAGCGTATGAACATTTCAGATGAAACCGAAATTATTCGGGCTGTTATAAATTATATGCATGCCTGAAACCATCGAACTCTCGGTTCATACAGATTTACTGCGCGCTATGCCCGACTTGCCTTTGTCGAAAAGCTTAAGCAACCGCCACATCATGCTGCATTTTGTTTCGGAAGGCAACATCGCGCTTCCCCAACTTTCTGATGCGCAGGATACGCAGAATCTACTTTCAATTCTTCAAAACCTTCCGACGCATGCAAACGCCGGCGACGGTGGAACTACATTCCGCTTTGCACTTGCTTATCTGGCAGCAAGTCCCGCTTACGAAGGCGTTCTCACCGGCTCCGAACGACTGTGCGAACGTCCTCAGGCTGTGCTTATTAACGCACTTCGCGCTTTGGGAGCCGATATTCGTTGCCTCGAAAAAGAAGGCTTCGCGCCTGTTGCCATTCGTGGGAGCCAACTCCGTGGGGGCGATGTTGAGATCGATGCTTCCATCTCAAGTCAATACGCATCGGCACTGATGCTTGTGGCAACACGCATGACGAAACCACTGAACATCCGTTTTCGCGAAAATGCCGTGTCGCTTTCCTACCTGCACAAAACGCAGCGCCTCATGCAACAATGCGGCATAATCTGGGAAATGAATGCTGAATACGCCCGACTTACCGAATGCCGATGGAATTCGGCAGAACTGAAATCCGAAGCCGATTGGACAGCCGCATCATACTGGTATTCGTTTGCAGCTTTGGCCGGTCGTTCGGAAGTATTCATCAAAAACCTCAGCATACAGAGTGAACAGGGAGACCGCGTCGTAGCCGACCTATTTCGATCGTTTGGAATCGAAAGCCAGGAAACGACCGAAGGTATAAAGCTGATTCGCAGCGGAACATGCGTTGATTTTTTCCGTTTCGACGCCATCAACAATCCCGATCTGGTGCAAACATGCGTTGTGCTTTGCGTTGGACTTCAAATTCCATTCGAGATATCAGGACTTCAAACCCTGGTAAATAAAGAAACCAACCGTATTGAAGCCCTTTGTGTGGAGATGGCGAAATTAAAGGTACACATTGAAGTGGAAGGCAATCGGATAATGCGTTGCCTGCATCCCAAACCCGATTTCTCGCGCACCTTGATTGTCGAAACCTACAACGACCACCGCATGGCCATGGCATTTGCTCCCTTAGTGTTTAAGGTGTACAAACTCGCCATTCGCAATCCTTCGGTGGTCGAAAAATCATATCCCGCATTTTGGCGCGATGTGCGCGAAGCAGTTATTCAGCAGGTCGTTTGGGATGACTGATTATCTATTAGGAAACACTTAATATCCTCGAGTACCTACCTAATGCTGCACCACCAATTTCTGGCTTTGACGCTCCCCGTCTTTGTTCATTTCGAGCAGGTAAACACCAGAAGGCACCTGAGACAAATCGAGGTCGTTGATGTGATAACCTGGCAAATGGAAGCGCGCCGACACAGGCTTCGAAACGAGTTTACCATCCAAACTTAAAAGCGAAATTTCTACGATTCCTGATGTTTCGAGGGTAAATCCGTAACGCGAAACATCATGCGCAGGACTTGGAAAAATAGGGTACAGCTTGTTCTTGGTTGTAATAACATTTGGAGTGATTGCAACCGGATTCTCCTCCTCGAAGATTATATTTTCATCGCCCGCCTGATACGGAAGATACAGGAATGGTAAATAGAACATCTCGTCGGAAGTGCCCTCGCCCCAGGTTACAGTTTGTGGCGGACTGTTGGGATTGCTTGGATTGTTTGTAGTGTTATCATAGCCGGCAAAAGCGTGCAATACAGACCCGGCCGGAATTTTCAGTAATTGTTTGAATTGATAAGCGCCCTGCCAGTTGAAATCCCATTCGTTTATTTTAATCAGATTGATGGTGTCGTTTTGCGGCGTAACGGCATAAACAGTCCAGTGTGTGCCCAATTTGTGGCAATGCGGCGCAATTCCATAAAGGCTTATTGCAAAGGGCACATTGAATACACCATGAAACTCGCGCGTTTGGTTTGGCGGCATTACAAAAGGCCCGTTAACAAGCGTTGAACCCAGTGGCGTCATAATATAGCCTTTCAATAAACGGTTGGCCGTACCATTTTCGAAAAAGATATTGATGGATGATGAATCGCTTTCGTCGGCTGCTGTTGGCGCATAATGCATCTGGATTTTCAAATCAGATCCTGCGTGCAAACGTTGCGTAATGCCCTGACTAAAAATAATTGGACTTTGCCCAGGGACATAACCGGGTAGTTGCACCTGATTAAGATCCGCTGCAGAACCTTGTCCGCCGGTATATCCATACTCGGAAGTTAAGGCATCGGCTGCCGCTGCGGCGCCGGTTGTATCTTCCCAAATGAGCGCGTGGTGTACAATCTGCTTGTTGCCCGGACGAAATTCCATCGCACGGATGTTTTTATCTTCCGTTAATCCCGTAGGAATTACAAAGTAGCGGTATTCGTCCTGGTTGTTGCCTTGATGCAGGTACGATTGACCGAACGAAACCACCAGATCAGGAACGCCAACCTGAGAGCCGCTTGGAAAAACCGGCGGATTGGGCGTTAAGGCAGGATTACCCTCGGGCATGCCCTGATCGACCCAGTCGCTAATTTTTTGCTTTTCTTCGGCACTGAGGTAATTCTCGCGCTGATAGGTTCGGTAATTCGGATCGGGCTTCCAGGGCGGCATGTAGCCTATTTGGGTAACGTACTGGATGGTTGAACCCCAGTCGGCTACTTCTTGATAGTTGGTAAGTGGAAACGGAGCTATTTCTCCCTGACGGTGGCACGAAGTACAGTGCT
>CANMGM010000272.1 GCA_947497195.1 Bacteroidota bacterium | reverse complement strand
TCCGATCTGTTTTTCCAAAACGCTCGGCAACCGATTTCGAAACGTGGCGACCAATGCGCGTAGAGCCGGTGAACGAAACGAGTGGAACGCGTTTGTCGTTGTTCATCAAATCGCCAACGGGATTGCCTACAAGCAGGCATGAAACTCCTTCGGGCACGTTATTGTTTTTAAGCACATCGCGGATAATGTTCTGGCAGGCGATTGCACAAAGCGGCGTTTTGGATGATGGTTTCCAGATGCATACATCACCACATATCCATGCAATCATTGAATTCCACGACCAAACAGCAACCGGGAAGTTAAAGGCCGAAATGATTCCGACGATTCCCAGTGGGTGCCATTGCTCGTACATGCGGTGGCTTGGACGCTCACTGTGCATGGTTAAACCGTAAAGCTGACGCGAAAGCCCTGTGGCAAAATCGCAGATGTCGATCATTTCCTGTACTTCGCCCCAGCCCTCTTGAAGGCTTTTTCCCATTTCGTAAGAAACGAGACGGCCAAGCGCGTCTTTCTTCTCGCGTAAAGCATCGCCCATCTGGCGCACAATTTCGCCACGTTTCGGGGCTGGCATTTGGCGCCAAACCTTAAACGCCTCCGACGCTTGTTTTACAACCATTTCGTAATCGAACTCGCTTGCGCATTTCACGCGGGCAATTAGTTTTCCGTCAACCGGCGAATACGATTCGATCCATTTGCCCGATCCTTCGTACCATTGCGCTCCGGTCGAAACGCCGGTATTCTCGGGCTCTATTCCGAGCGATTTTAAAACGGGCTGAATGTCGATTTGGCTAAGGCTTGCGGTTTCCATATGCAATTGAAATTTTGGTGTGCAAATGTAATAATTAAGTCCTCTGGCCGAGAGTGTAATTTGCTCTTACATGAAGTATTAAAAATAGAAAAGAGAATAATCTGGTCTTGCTGGTAAATCGTAATGCAGAAAATAATGGTTAGTATGCTGAATAAGAAATGAATGCCTCAGATTCTTTCTCGCCAATTTAAAGTACGTAACGAGGCTAAATCCTGCCATGCACTACAATTGTGTTACAATTCTAAAAATAAAAAAGGGCTGCATTTCTGCAGCCCTTGATTTTAGTGGTGGGAGCAACAGGGTTCGAACCTGTGACCCCCTGCTTGTAAGGCAGGTGCTCTGAACCAGCTGAGCTATGCTCCCTTCGAATTGGGCTGCAAATATACATGCTTCATTAGAAACAACAAATTTTTATCATGGATTTTTCTAAAAACGATTTTAGTATGTGTAAAATGTTGATTATTAATAATAAAATGTTGCTGCACCTGCTGCATCCTGCAGCATACCACATGTATCTTTGCGGGCAATGACACGCGTTGCCATCGTTAATTACCTTAACACAACTCCATTTTTATATGGTATTCGTAAGCATGGGCTCGATCACAATCCGGAGTTCGAATTTCAATTCCATTTTCCTGCTAATTGCGCACGTGCGCTCATGCAAAACGATGCCGATATCGGTTTAATCCCTGTAGCCGTTCTTCCCGAACTTGGCTCCTATGAAATTATCGGGAATACTTGCATTGGCGCCGATGGGAAAGTAGAATCGGTATTGCTCGTATGCAATCAGCCTTTGGGACAAATAACCACAGTTTGGCTCGATTACCAGTCAAAAACATCTGTGGCTTTGTGTAAAATTCTGATGCGCGATTTCTGGAATCAGTCTGTAGTTTTTCGCGATACAGGTGAGCATTTTCTCACTCAGGTTGGCGAAAACGAAGCTGCGGTGGTAATCGGTGATCGTGCCTTCGACGCTGCCATACAATTTCTTTTTTCGTATGATTTGGCAGAAGCTTGGAAGCAATTCACCGGATTGCCATTTGTGTTCGCATTGTGGATTAGTAAGTCGCCCGTTTCGCCCGTAGTTGCGAAGACCTTGAACGATGCATTCTTAACCGGAATATTACACCGCGAGAAAGCGGCGGAGGAAATCGAAATGCTTTATCCACAGCACTATTCTATCCGAAAATATTTAACACGGTCCATTTCTTACACGTTCGATGAGCCGAAGAAAAAAGGACTCGAAACATTTTTATCTTTATTGAGTAAATCGTAGCAATTCTTTAATTTAGATACAATTCTTTAAGTATGAAAAATCTCTTCCCTTCATTGTTGCTTGCTGTAGCGCTCAGCTCCTATAATTACGCGGTCGCTTTTCAAGGGGATGGTCCGAGTAAAATGCAAATAATGCGTGTTAAAAATCTCATGAATGGTGGCGATTATTATGCTGCGCTGCGTTTGATTCGTGAAATGGAAAAGGCAGACAGTGCATCAGCCGAGATTTTGAGTTTGAGCGGAGAATGCAATTTTATCTTGAAAAATTACGATGATGCTGAGCGTCGGCTCGAAGCGGCAATTCAGGTTGCACCGGGCGAAGACGTTGAGAAATACTTCATGCTTGGGCGTGTGAAGCAACTGAAGGGTAAACTGGATGAGGCTGTAGCCAATTATGAGCAATATCTAAAACTGCAACCAAAGAAATCAGAGACGTCTATAGAAGCGGAAGATTATATCGCACAATGCAATGCTGCTACTTCGATGTTGAAAAATCCGCGGAATGTGCAATTGACCAATCTTGGTGAGGTGATCAATACCGAATATCCCGATTATTCGCCTTCTGTTTCGGCAGATGGGAAAACGATGATTTTTACATCTCGGCGCCCCGAAAGTACGGGTAAAAAGCAGGATCCTGAGGATGGCAAATTTTTCGAAGATATTTACATCGCACGCAAAGATTCTATTAGCGGAAAATGGATGGCGGCAGAACCTATTGAAGGAAACTTAAATACCGAAGGTCACGATGCCAACATGAGCATTTCTGCCGATGGTAAACAGATTTTTGTTTACCGCAATGTGGGCTACACACGATCTGGCGAAATATTCGTCTCGAAGTTGGGCCGCACAGGGAAATGGAGTGAGGCCAAGCCGGTTGAAGGAGATGTCAATACAAGTTATTTTGAAAGCTCTGCCTGTGTATCGCCCGATGGTAAAACGATGTATTTTGTTTCGGAGCGCGATAAAGGCGGTTTCGGAATGGGCGACATTTATATGAGCCGCCGCGAAGGGAAAAACGAATGGGGTAAGGCTGTTAATCTCGGACCAAACATCAACGACGAATACGATCAAATTGGGGTGTTTATGCATCCCGATGGTAAAACCATGTATTTCGCATCCAACAGCCCACGCGCCATTGGCGGTTACGACATCTTTAAAACGACTTTTGAGAATGGATCGTGGAGCAAGCCCGAAAATCTCGGAGCACCCATCAACACCTTTGGTGATGAACGCTTCTTTTGTATGAGTACCGACGGCCAAACTGCTTGGTTAAGCTCAGACCGCAAGGGAACTGCCGGAGAGCTCGATATCTGGGAAATAGATTTTAGTTCCGTAAAGAAAGAAACAGATGCCAATATCGGAACAGCGTCAACGCCAATCGTGCCGAAAGGTCCGGCATTATCAAT
>CANMGM010000271.1 GCA_947497195.1 Bacteroidota bacterium | reverse complement strand
TTACCGGAGGAATTTCCGGTTGTGCTAACCATTTTTCTGGCCTTGGGTGCTTGGCGTTTATCTGCTCAGAAAGTACTTACACGCAAGTCGTCGGCAATTGAAACACTTGGAGCCGCAACGGTTTTATGCAGCGATAAAACAGGTACCATTACCGAAAACAAAATGCAGGTAGCGGCCATTGCATGCGGTGAAATAAAAAATCGAGAAGAATTTATAAATACAAAATCTGCTTCGGTAACAGAACTGCTTTCGACGGCTTTTTTAGCATCGCATCCGAATCCGGTAGATCCAATGGAGAAAGCCATTGCAGAAGCTTTTGCGGCCTTAAATGTGAAGAGCGAAACAGAATCGTGTGTGCACGAATATCCCTTTTCGAACGACACGCTTGCCATGGCGCGGGTTTATTTACATAACACGCTGCATCGCGTTGCATTAAAAGGCGCTCCAGAAGCCGTTTTTAGATTATGTAGGTTATCTGAAACCGAGTTGGAAAAAATAACCATTCACATGCATGCACTTGCAGCCCGTGGGTTTCGCGTACTAGGTGTGGGAATGGCAGAAATCGAAATTTCAGATGCGTTTCCTGCGGCGTTGCGCGAAATTCCTTTTCGGTTTTGCGGCCTTTTAGCATTTGAAGATCCGGTGCGAAGTGCGGTTCCGGCAGCAGTCGCCGAATGCCATCGTGCAGGAATAAAAGTACTGATGATAACCGGCGATTTTCCGACTACGGCCTCCAGCATTGCGCGTCAAATCAATCTACCCAACCCCGATCAGGTACTGAGTGGTTCGCAATTAAACGAATTAAGCGATGAAGCCTTGGTTGATGCCATTGCGGGTGTGCACGTTTTTGCGCGTGTAAGTCCCGAACAAAAGCTTCGCATTGTACAAGCACTAAAAAAGCGGGGCGAGATTGTTGCCATGACCGGCGACGGCGTTAACGATGCACCCGCATTGAAGGCCGCCGACATCGGCATTTCGATGGGGAAGAAGGGAACCGATGTGGCGCGCGAGGCATCGTCTTTGGTGCTCTTAGACGATAATTTTGCATCCATTGTGGCAGCTATCCGATCGGGCCGGCGCATATTCGATAACCTGCAAAAGGCCATGGCTTACATTATTGCCATCCACATTCCCATTATTGGTTTGGTATTGCTGCCCGCATTTTGGGCCGAATTGCCCGTATTGCTCATGCCGTTGCACATTGTATTTATGGAATTGATTATCGACCCGGTATGCTCAGTAGCGTTCGAGTCTGAACAGGAAGAACGCGGTATCATGGATCGTGCGCCGCGCAGCACCGAACAAAAGTTTTTCGGAATGCAAAGTATACTAGCCAGTGCTGCAAGAGGCTTGTTGTTACTGGCAACTGTGATGTCGGTTTATTTTTCCACCTTAAACGAAGGCCATTCAGATGCCGAGGTGCGCGCCATCGCATTTTCGACGCTTATAGTCGGCAACGTATTTTTAATTCTCAGCAGTTTATCGACAACACGCAGTTTTTTTTCGGTTATGCGGGAAAAGAACTGGGTGGTGATGCTGTTCCCTTCGAGTGCATTAATAATGCTTGCAAGTGTATTGGGATTGGGTTTTCTGAGCGAACTATTCAACATGCAATGGCCGGGCTGGAAGCATTTTTTACCAGTTTTTTGGGGAGCGATGCTCTTGCTATTGGTATTGGAGGTGATGAAGGGTATTCGGGGGCTAAAAAATTGTAAGTAATTCCCAATAAAACAGATTAGTATTAACGACTTGTTTTGATTGATTGGCTTTACTACCCGAAACTATATTTTAACCCAGAATATGCATTAGGAAATCTATTCCGAGCCTAAACTGCTTCAAATCAGGATTCGCCGGGGGCGGAAACATATCTTCTCAACCAATGGGAGGGAAAAATCCAGCCGTATATGGATATAGCTTCGATACAATTTAGTAGCCTTATCGAATTTTCATGATGGCATAAGCGTGCTGTCTTAGGATGGATTTATCGCATTTGATTTTTTATTTTTTCCAAGCAATTTTTCACATACTTCAAGGAATAGTCCCTTTCGCAATACGCACAAGGAGCTTTTATTTCAATGAGATACTCAATCGCCGAAATAATCTGCTTGGCATTTTCACAACCCAGATTTACAGTTTCGTAAACGCCGCTGCTTAGAAACTCAGCCATTACATCATCATTTACAATGTAACCAAGCGGTGTACAATCATCAAAGTCACGTAAACTTAAATCTCCTCCCCTTTCCTCGACCAAAAATTTGATTAGTTCAAGGTAGCAGCATCGGCAGGCCTCATGTAGTATAGTAGCCCCTGGCATTTCGGGCCGGGTTGTTTTAAAATGGATTGAAAAGCCATGCTTTTCCGCATCGAGAAAGTCTTCAATGGTTTTAATTCTTTCAAATAAAATTTCATTTCTTGACATCTGCATTCATATTGAACAATTATAAGAACGGAACTTAGATCAATAAAGTCTAACGCTTACCGATAATCTACTAAAGTAATATTGTTCGCGATAACTTGGAATCTATAATCAGACACCATCGAAATCTTGTGTGGTTGGTCTGAAACCGCAATTTGAGTCTGTAAGCATAGTTTAAGAACTACTTACCATCCTACTTTTTCGCCCCTCGAATTGATGACGCGGCTTTAAGAAAATTAGTAATTTCGATGCCTAAATTAAATATTGTTGAAAACGGCATTAATCACAGGAATTACGGGGCAAGACGGAGCATACCTCGCCGAATTTCTGCTCAACAAAGGCTATAAAGTGCATGGTATCAAACGGCGCAGTTCGCTATTTAATACCGCTCGCATCGATCATATCTACGAAGATCCTCATATTGATAATGCGCATTTTCGTTTGCATTACGGCGATTTGACCGATTCATCGAACCTTATCCGCATCATTCAGGAAGTGCAGCCCGATGAGATTTACAATCTCGGAGCTATGAGCCATGTGAAGGTTAGTTTCGACGAGCCCGAATACACGGCCAATGTCGATGGACTAGGAACATTGCGCATTCTGGAAGCTGTTCGTTTGCTGAATTTGACAGAGAAGACGCGCATTTATCAGGCATCAACATCCGAATTATACGGTTTGGTACAGGAAGTGCCACAAAAAGAAACGACGCCGTTTTATCCGCGCAGTCCGTATGCTGCAGCAAAGCTTTATGGCTATTGGATTACGGTAAATTACCGCGAAGCCTACAACATGTTTGCGGTAAACGGCATCCTGTTTAACCACGAAAGTCCGAACCGCGGCGAAACCTTTGTAACCCGCAAGATTACCCGCGGGGTGGCGCAAATTGCCATGGGGCTTGCCGATAAAATTTACATGGGAAACATCGACGCAAAGCGCGATTGGGGACATGCCAAAGACTATATCGAAGCCATGTGGCTCATGCTACAGGTTGACGAACCCGAAGATTTCGTAATTGCTACAGGCGAAACACGTACCGTTCGCGAGTTCATTCTGGCTGCATTTAACGAAGCCGGT
>CANMGM010000270.1 GCA_947497195.1 Bacteroidota bacterium | reverse complement strand
TAATCCTAACACATCTTTGCCCCTATTGCTGAAACTAGCAGGCGAACTAAAAACACGCGAGAAGGAACCTTTCTTTGCTGATAAACTAAAACGTGTTGAAGAATTGATTTATGCTGTTGCAGGAATTTTCACCGATTTTACTGCAACTTCATATGAATACACTCCAGGCGATTCGGTTTCCGCGACATTCGCGTTTATTAAGCGCAACGCATGCGATGCAAAAATTCGGATTAAGGGATTTGCCGCGAATTGCGATGTTAACTTCAGTGATTCGATTTGTTCAATGCCTGTGAATGGTTTGAAGGAACAGAAATTTAGTTTGGCGATTCGTTCGGCGTCAGAACTTTCCAATCCCTACTGGCTTAAATTGCAGCACGACGAGGGCCGTTTTGTTCATCCCGATTTTTCGTATACCGGCATGCCCGAATCGGAGGCTCCGCTTTATGCTGAAGTTGAATTCGTATTTCCGGACTACGTTTTTAGCAAGCGAATTCCGCTGCAGTACAAATGGGTCGATCCGGTAAAAGGCGAATTGTTGCGCAGGGTCGAAATTGTTCCGCCCATCCGTGCAACAGCGTCCTTGCCTATAGCGCTTAATGCCGGCGGAGAAACCATTTCAATCGAATTGCAGATCGAAAAAGTGCGCAAATCGGCAAAAGGTGCGATCCGTATCGATCCGGCCTGCCTTGATGGACTGCTGGAAGAACCAGAATCCGTTTCAATCAGTAATCTCGCATCAAAAGGGAAAACCGTTCGATTTACACTGCAGATGAAGCCAAATCGGGCATTGATGAATGGCTTTTCGCGCGATCTTTTTTTTATTTACACCGACTCATTATCCGGTAAAACCGAACGAATCAAAACCACACGCCGCATCGTTTACGACCATATTCCCACACTTACTTACCACGAAGACTGTAGGGTACGCTTTGTATTTGCACCCATGAAACGCGAAGTGAAACAAATAGGATACGTCGAAGGGGCGGGCGATGAAGTGGCCGAAGCGCTGAAAGGAGCAGGTTACAATGTAAAAACGTTGAATGATGAAGAAATCAGAAACTTGCAACCATCACAATTTGATGCTGTTGTAGTTGGAATTCGTGCTTTAAACTCGGTTGAGCAAATGGCCGAATGGATGCCTTATCTACTCAAGTACACCGAAGCCGGCGGAACGCTTGTGATGCAATACAACACCCGTAATTGGATCAGCGATGTAAAGGTTCAGCCGGGACCGTATCCATTTGAAATAAGCCGCAATCGGGTAACAAATGAAGGCTCAGAAGTTAAGTTTAATCAGCCTGAACATGCCTTGATGAAGTCCCCAAATACAATTCTTCAAAGCGACTTTGAAGGCTGGGTGCAGGAGCGTGGAGTTTATTTTACCGAAAAAGAAGATTCGCGCTACACGAATTTATTGACTATGGCCGATCCGGGCGAAAAAGATACAGGTGGTTCGCTCATTTACACAGCCTACGGAAAAGGTCACTATATCTACACCGGACTAGCCTTTTTCAGGCAATTGCCAGCAGGTGTGCCGGGTGCATTTCGCTTGTTTGCAAACCTATTAGCCGTAGGGAAACATGAACAGTATTAAGCCGAAGGAGAAGTCGTTTCGGGGAATTTACATCGCATTGATGCTTTTTCTTGCCTTGCAGATTTTGGCATATTGGCTCATAACACGTTACTTTTCATGAGCAATGTCGATTACATCGTATTGATCTTAACGCTGGCCGGTATTGTAGCCTACGGCGTGTATAAAAGTCGTTCGAGCCGCGACATCGAAGGCTATTTTCTCGGCAACCGCTCGATGCCCTGGTTTCTTGTATTGTTAAGTATTATGGGCACCCAGGCAAGTGCCATTACCTTTCTGTCGGGGCCCGGACAAGCCTACAGCGACGGGATGCGTTTTGTGCAGTATTACTTTGGCTTGCCGCTCGCGATGATTGTGATTAGCATTTGGCTTTTGCCTGTATTCTCGCGCCTCAACGTGGTTACAGCATACGAATACCTCGAGCAGCGTTTCGATCGCAGAGTGCGCACGGTTACATCGTTGTTGTTTCTTGTTTCGCGCGGACTTTCGACCGGCGTAAGCATTTATGCACCATCGTTGATTTTGAGCACGCTGTTTGGCTGGAACATTTACCTCACCAATGCGGTAATGGGCGGAATCCTAATTATATACACCGTTTCGGGCGGTGCAAAGGCAGTGGCATACACCCAGCAAATTCAGCTGTTCATCATTTTTGGTGGATTGATTTTAGCAGGAATACTTTTAGTGCGCATGATGCCCACAGAAATTGGCTTTGTAGATGCCTTGCATGTGGGTGGCAGTCTCGGAAAAATGAACATTATAACGACCGGTTTCGAGTCGGGAAGTTTTGACTGGAGCGATAAATACAATATTTGGAGTGGCCTTATCGGTGGATTTTTTCTCGCGCTTTCGTACTTCGGAACCGACCAGTCGCAGGTTGGGCGCTACCTAACTGCACGTTCACTTACCGAAAGTCGCATGGGATTGCTCATGAACGGATTTGTAAAAGTGCCGATGCAGTTTTTAATATTGATTTTGGGTGTACTGGTCTTTTCGTTTTACCAATTTACGAGTGCTCCTGTCTTCTTTAACGGAGCGGTTTTGGAAAAAGCCAAACAGGGCAAGCATGCCGATTCGCTGCTTTTGCTCGAAAAAGAATACGAACGACTTTCGAGCGAAAAAATACAGTTGGCGCAGGCATTCGGCAATAAACAGGGAGCGTCGATGCCAAGCAATGGCGATGATGTTCTTCGAACCTTACAGATGACCAATGATTCAGCATTTGCTGTTCGTTCTGAAGTAAAGAAACTCATCCGAACATCCGAAATGGGATTGGATGCGAACGACAACAACTACGTGTTTTTGCGCTTCGTGATTGATTATTTACCACAAGGTTTGGTAGGATTGCTGATTGCGATTATTTTTCTTGCCGCATGGGGCTCAATTGCTGCGGCGTTGAATTCGCTCGCATCTTCCACAATGGTCGATTTGCATGTGCCATTCAAAGGACGAACAAACGAATACAACTGGTCTAAATTCTACACACTTATTTGGGGGTTATTCTGTGTTTTGGTAGCCTGTTTTGCTTCAGAAATTGGCAACAGCTTGATAGAGGCCGTGAATATTTTGGGATCGCTGTTTTATGGAACCTTGCTGGGAATATTTGTTACAGCTATAGCATTTAAGCGGGTAAGAGCCAAGCCTGTAATGCTAGGAATAATCGTTTCCCAGGCTACAGTAATTGCAGTGTTCTGTTTCAGCAACATTAGTTTTTTATGGTATAATGTTATTGGTTGTATTGTGGTTATGGCGGTTGCGTGGATAATGGAAAACATGCGCCCGAAACCCACAAATACGTGATTAATAAAGTATAGTACAGTCATGAATGCAATTATTGAAGTCAACTGGTACCAATTTTTTGCTCATTAATTTGAATAATTCGGCTGGGTGCTTACCTTGTCGGAAATTTAACCTTCGATTATGAAACCACTTCGTCATT
>CANMGM010000269.1 GCA_947497195.1 Bacteroidota bacterium | reverse complement strand
CCCGACCGGCCCTTACACCCAAAGATATACAACAAACCTGCATTTAAATGGGTTTCTCTGAATTTTAGATTGTAGCGGTATTCGGCAAAAAAACGCAGGCATTTTTGTCCCGATACGCCAATTCCGCCCTCAAAGTTCCAATTGTTAGGCTGTGCATCGGGCAGGGCAGAGGCGTCGTAGCTAATCCATCGGTTGTAGCCGCCATGTGCGAGTCCGTAAATATTAAACAAACGCGTGCGTGCAAATTTGGCTTCCAATGAAAGTCCGCCAGTAACTTCATGAACCTTATTGAAAGGAAAGAAATACGAAACCTGTGGGCTAATGCTTATGACTTTATTGGGAAAAACAACACCGCGTAACCCCGCACCAACACTCTCTGTTTGAAAATTATACAAGCCCGATGCCCCGAGTCCGAAATTTTGAGCTAGAGATTCAGTTCCCGCGCCACACAAAAGAAGAAAGACCGCAAACACGATACGATTCATAGTAGAAGTTAGATTAGGACACGATGCTGAGAAAAATGCATTCGATTTATTAACGAAAATAATTTTAAAAATTGTGCTGCAATTGCGACTGTCGCGGCAGATATTAACAAAGAAATCTTGATGACATTTTACTTGTAGTGTTTTAGTACAACTAAATTTTTGAATTCATCTTTAGGTTTCCGGCCACATGAGCAAGGCGGCCAATAGTTTTCCTGATTATTATAAACTTGTAGGCGAGAATATCAAGCTCGCTCGCATACAAAAGGGAATAACGATGCAGCAATTGGGTGAAGATATTGGAATGGATCGGGCAGCGATTAGCAAAATTGAAGCCGGGAAAAATATAACGCTCGAGACATTGGCCAAAATTTCTGCGGCTTTAGAGGTACAGCCGGTTTCGCTGGTTGATGGCGTACTTGTAGTTAGCGATTACGAACTGGAAGCTTATGTGGTAAAAAGAAAGTACCAAAGAAGAACACAAAATAAAGATAAGGGGTAGCACGTATAAGAGTATTCGTTCATTCATAGCGGTTAACGATTGATTTCAATGTACTTTTGCAAGGTCAATCGGAATGTTAACAACGCGTAATTTTTTTCTCCTTATCTATTTTTTTGCAGCTTCTGCAGGGTTTGCACAGACGGTACGCGGGCACATCAGCGATTTGACCGGTGCAGTAATTCCCTTTGTTTCGGTCTATGTTAAAAACTCAACCTATGGCGTTTCGGGAAATCAGAAAGGCGATTACCTGCTGCAGCTAAAAGCCGGAACACATACGCTGGTATATAGTCTGGTCGGTTTTACGAAAGAAGAACGTACACTCACCATCCGTCAGGGCGAAACCCAGAATCTCGATGTGGTACTGCGCGAACAAACCGAACTGATGCCGCTCGAGATTTACTCAGATACCCGCGATATTGCCCGTGAAGTGGTTGGCGAAGCGCGCGAACGAAGAGCTGCTTACCGTGAAAAGGTGCAGGATCTATCATTCCGCACGTACATGAAGATTTCGCTCGAAAAAGAATTTCCGGACGACTCGGCTAGTAAAGCACGCCTCAACGATACCCTTCTTGGCCGTGCCGAAGCTATGGAGGACGTTTTTAAACGCGAACATCTCAACCTCATCGAATCGCTTTCGGACGTGCGTCGCTCTGTAAACGACATTTACGAATACGTACAGGGCTATCACGATTATGCCGAAACACGTCCGCAACGCGATATTGAATCTTCGACAGGCTTCCAGTACGGCGAAAACGACGTAGCACGCACCGCTGAACCTTACCGTAATCCTTACCTGCTCGACAGCCGTAACGCTTTTCTGGAATACGACTTTTATTCAACCTATATCGACGTGCCCATCCTCACGGAGAACAAATTGATGTCGCCCATCGGACAAGGCTCTGCGCTCAATTACACCTACGATCTGGTATCGACTTTTTATGAAAACGGACGCAAGATTTACCAGATTGCGGTGAAGCCGCTATTTAAAACCGAAGCCTTGTTCAAGGGGACGATTTTCATTGAAGACAGCAGCTTTGCCTTAACGGCTGTTGATCTGGAGGTGAATCCTGCAGCTTTGTTTTTTTACCGCGATTTTCGAATTATGCAGAATTACCGGCAGGAGAAACCCGGAGTATATCTGCCATACCGCCGCGAATTTATTTACACCACACGCGAGGGCAAAACAACGTACCATGGTGCAACACGTTGCGACCACAGCGAATTCACATTAAATCCCGAATTCGAGCGTGGTAGTTTTGGCAACGAAGTTCAGCGTTATCACGACAAGGCGTTTGATCGTGACTCGCTTTACTGGGCCGAAAACCGAAGCATAGCGATGAAGGAAGCTGAGTTGGAATACATCCATCGCTGCGATAGTTTGCGCGCCTATTACGCAAGCGAAAAATACAATCATGAACGCGATTCGGCCTATAACCGCATTACATTCTGGGATGTTACACTAAGCGGAATTGGTTACCGAAACCGGGAGAAAAATTACAGTTTCTACATCAATCCGCTGCTTGCGCAAATGATCTTCTTCGGCATAGGCGGTTATCGGCACCGGCTGGGAGGAAGCTTTACGAAAGACTTCTTCAATGCACGCATCCTCGAACTCGAAGGCGATATCGATTACGGTTTTGCCAACAAAGATGTGAAAGGCAAGCTGGGTGTGGGGTACACCTATATTCCTAAGAAATTTGTGCGAACATTTATACGCGCCGGCGATTTTTATGAGATGATTAACACGTACGCCTCACTGGGTTCGGTGTTTAGTCGGAGCAATTACGTTCGTTCGCAGACCATTAGCATTGCTCAGCGCATGGAAGTTGTCAATGGATTGTTTGCAGAGGTAACACTCGATTATTCGGATCAGAAGCCGATTTCGAATCTGAAGCAGGATTTGTGGTCTCAAACTGTATTCGGCGATGTAAATCAGCCCATTGATTTTGAGCGCTACATCAAAACCGAAATCAGGTTGGATGCAAAATACCGTTTCAGGCAGAAATACATCATCAAACGCAACAAGAAAATTATTCTGGGAAGCAAATGGCCCGAATTGTCGTTTGTGTACCGCAAGGGAATCAGCGGATTGTTTGGCAGTGAGGTGAATTACGATTATCTCGAGTTTGGCATTCGCGACGATTTCGAACCTGCCCGATTGGGAACCGGAGAGTGGAGCGTTCTGTGCGGATCGTTTGTGAATCAGAAAAGTTTGCGCATACTCGAACATCGCTATTTCAGAGGTTCGGATGTATTCTTTTTTTCCGATCCTACGCGCTCCTTTCAATTGCTGGGCCCTACTTTATCGACGGCCAACGCGTTTATTCGCGGTAATTTCGTGCACCATTTCAACGGATTGTTGTTGAATAAAATCCCCTTGATTAACAGGCTGAAATTAGCCGAAGCAGCCGGTGCGGGCTTCCTGATGATTCCGGAGAAGCAATTTGCGCACAGCGAATTTTTTGTTGGGCTGATGCGTCCGGTGCGCATTCGTCAGCAATTGTTTCGATTTGGAATTTTTGCCGTTACGGCCGATAATTCGTTTTCGAAACTACGCTTCACATGGAAATT
>CANMGM010000268.1 GCA_947497195.1 Bacteroidota bacterium | reverse complement strand
ATGATGTCGGAAACAGAAATCGAAGTGCTTTGTGCACAGGTTTGTGAAATCAGCAAACAAACCGGCGAATACATTCTCGCCGAACGCGCACGCATGGGTCGTCCCGACTTCGAAACCAAAGGAAAAAACGATTTTGTTACACAAGTAGACAAAGGCGCAGAAGCGCTTCTGGTGAAACATTTATCAGCACTTTTGCCGGGTTCGGGTTTCATCACCGAAGAAAATACGGTAGAGTTCATTCAAAGCGATTATGTGTGGATTATTGATCCGATTGACGGAACCACCAATTTTATCCATGGGTTGCCATTGTTCAGCATCAGCATAGCCTTGCAGTTTCAGAACAAAACCATACTTGGCATCATTTACGAGGTGAGCAACCGGGAGTGTTTTTACGCCTGTTTGGGTCGTGGGGCTTTTTGCAACGGGCAAAAAATATCTGTCTCAAACCATAGCCAATTGAGCGATTCGTTGCTGGTAACCGGCTTTCCGTACAAGGATGCCGGTAAACTGGAAAACTGGATGCGCTTATTTGTGGATCTCTTGCGCAAATCACATGGAGTTAGGCGTCTGGGCTCAGCGGCCATCGATTTAGCATACGTTGCTTGTGGTAGGTTTGAAGCTTTTTACGAATACGGATTAAGTCCGTGGGATGTGGCTGCCGGAGCATTTATTGTTGAGCAGGCCGGTGGTTTTGTAAGTGATTATTCGGGCGGCGATAATTTCCTGTTTGGTAAAGAATTGCTGGCAGGCAATGGTAAAATGAATGAAGAATTGCGCGCAGTGATTCTTTCTCATTTTTAACGGTGAATGGATAAACGCAAGGTACTTTTCATTGTAAATCCAGTTTCCGGAGGAATCAGGAAAGATCGTTTCGTGCGTGAATTGGCTAATGCTGCAGACAAATCAACACTTCAAGCAGAAATTACCGTAACGCGTGCAGCAGCAGAAACTATGCTCGCAGCAAAACAAGCGGCTGATGCTTCGTTTGATGTGGTCGTGGCCTGCGGAGGAGACGGCACCATCAATTGCATTGCGAGTCAACTAGCTGATACACCAACAGCTTTAGGCATTATTCCGATGGGGTCGGGAAATGGCTTTGCCCGAGCGTTAAAAATCCCGTTTAAGTTGGATGATGCTTTGAATGTTTTGCGGCACGGAGCTGTACATCAGATTGATGCGGGTGTGGTGAATGCTAATTTCTTTATAAACATAGCCGGAATCGGATTCGATGCCCATATTGCAGGGAAGTTTCATAATTCGCAACGCCGGGGCTTGTCGACCTATACCAGCCTTGTTTTGAAAGAGTTTTCGCGCTACAAACCGGAGCTGTATCGAATACAAACGGGCGAAAACGTTGTTGAGCGACAATCCTTTTTTGCGGCGGTATGCAACGGCAGTCAGTTTGGAAACGATTTTACCATTGCGCCACACGCCGACATGATGGACGGCTTGTTAGAGCTGATAGAGGTGAAGAAACCTTCTATTTTACAAGTTCCGAAATTGGCGCTGAATGCCTTGCAGCGCAAATTTGATACGAACAATTTAGTAAACGTTATGCAAGGAAAATCATTTACCATTGAGCGCGAAAAAGAAGGACTGGTGAACATTGATGGTGAGCCTTTAGAAATGGGGATACGGCTTGAATTTGCAGTTAAACCTTGTGCCTTGCGCGTAGTTTGTCGGAATTAATGCATACATTCGAATAGAATTTATGCGGTTAGTATTAAAAATCACAAGCGTAGTTTTGGCTCTGTTGGCTACATTACTTGTGATTGCTTTTTTTTTACCCAATCAGTATTCTATTGAGCACGCAACCGAAATTGTCGTAAACCGTGATACATGTTTGGCGATGCTGCGTAGTCCTCAAACATGGTCGATATGGATGTCCCCTGAGGAAGAAAATAAAGACGAGAAAAGATACATTGAATTCAAGGCAGACGCAGAAATGATTGCGAGAGGATTGAATGGAAGATTCACTCAGGATAACTTGATTAATCAAACTTCCATGGATACGATCTGGATCGAAAGTTCACCGGCAGGCTGTCTTATTCACTGGAAATCGGTTTGGCCTTGTGCGTTTCCATTTGGACGATATGCAGGATTGATTTACAAGCTAGATTGGGAAGAACAAGTTCAGCAGCGCCTGAATGCATTACAGAAGTACTTGGATGAAAGTACACTGGGGCCACCGGTTCAATTAGATCAGGAGGAAGCAATTCAAGATCAATAAAAACAAAACCGATTCTGAAACGTTTAGTTTTTGAATGAAAATGAAACTTTCACCTGTTATTTTGATTTTTACTGCGATGCAAATAACGGCTTGCAATGCATCTGAAACAATACAACAAAACAAAACGAATGAAATTATGAGCGCAGAAAAGTACGCTAGCAACGACACTGCAATTTTAGGAGCCGGATGCTTTTGGTGTGTGGAAGCCGTTTTCCAAGACCTGGATGGCGTACTCGAAGTGCAATCGGGATATACAGGGGGACAAATGCAAAATCCAGATTACAAATCGGTGTGCAGCGGTTTAACCGGTCATGCCGAGGTGGCGCGCATTGTTTATGATACATCGAAGATTAATTTCGCAACCTTGCTTGAGGTGTTCTGGCAAACGCACGATCCAACTACGTTGAACCGGCAGGGAGCCGATGTGGGCAGTCAATATCGTTCGGTGATTTATTACATGAATGAAGATCAAAAAGCCCAGGCCGAATTTTACAAACAGAAACTTGATGCATCAGGCGCATTCGACAAACCCATTGTTACCGAAATTTCGGCCTTCGACGGAAAGTTTTACATAGCAGAAGATTACCATCAAAACTATTACAACGAAAACCCCGAACAAGGCTATTGCCGCATGGTAATCAAACCGAAGGTGGAGAAATTCAGAAAAGCGTTTTCAGAAAAACTGAAGAAATAGCTTAATTCCTAAAGCAAATCGAGCATATACAACGCATACGCGAACTCAACGCCGCGTTCTTCGCGGTTAATATCTTCAATTTTTTCAAAGCCCAAGCCTTCAAGACCGCTACCAAAAACGGTTAGCGCATTGATTTTTAAATGCGCATATCCTTCTTGTGAAGCGTAATCTCTTAAATGCAGAATCATACGTTTTGCAATGCCCTTGCGTTGCATCGATGGGTGAACATAGAGCATCGTAATTTCTCCACGGCTCGAAAAAGAACAGAATCCAATCAGCTTTCCCAATTCGAAGGCTGCAATGACATGTTCGCGCTGTAATAAATCTGTCCAAAACGACTGACGAGTAGTGCCCGTAACCAAGGCTGCACGCTGCATTGCCGAATAGTGGGTCGCAGAGTCTTCAACCGCCGAAATAAAAACCGCGGTCATCGCCGTGATATCATTAACTTCTGCCTTCCTTAGTATCATCGGGGCTGCAAGGTATCAGTGCTCGCAATGTAGTGCTAACCTAATTGCGGTGTTTTCTAACGATATGAATGAGGATTCAAATGGTCAATTTGTAAGAAATCAATATGCTAATATATCTAATAAATAGACCATTGATAATAATTTATCCATTTAAGGGTATAATATATATCTTAAATCGGCCAGTGTT
>CANMGM010000267.1 GCA_947497195.1 Bacteroidota bacterium | reverse complement strand
CTACCATGGTCGAAAAGGCAATCGCTTTCATCTGCGCATCTTTAAGCTCCTTTTCAAGCTCTTCAACGCGCTTTCTTAATTGTAAAAGTTCGAAGCTCGCATCCTCTTGAACCGGAAGGTTTTGTTGTCTCTCCGCCATTATTTGATGATTTGTTCTGACAAATCTATGCCTAAATTCCGGAGGCTGAGTTTCATAACCCAATTGACGCATCCATTTTAACATCCGACCATGGTCTTCTTGGCCGGTATACTTGTACCAAATGTACGATTTACTATATCCACTTGAGAGATAGTCTTGAATCAAAACATGCCGTTCTTCGAGGCTGAAGTGATTCGGATTTTTTGGAATGATAAAGTTGTCCATTGTTCTCATAGGTTGTGTAAACCTATTTTAGGACAAGACAAATTCCCCAACCAACTAGCCGTTAATAAACGTTTATAAACGGCTAGTTATCAACAAGTCGAAGCAAATTTTCTACTTTTATTTATACTAGAAATTTCCGAACTTTAGACTGGGCGGGGACACGTGTTTCCCTTATCTTTTGCTCATTCAAGCCTTATCCAACTGATTATGTATACACTATGTATTATCGGAACGGAAATGCACTAAGCAGAGCTCAACAATTAATTAAGGTAGGAAGTAGTAAGCACACACAAGTTGAAATCACTTAGAATTGGAAACCAATTTATTGCGAATGATCATGATTAACATTGTCTTAAAAGTAGATATCTAATCTAGGAGATATTTCGCCCTAAATCCCCATCAACCACACGAAAAAACAAAGAAGCGCAAAGGCCAGTGTATTGAGAATTAAGCCTCCCCAGAGCATCGAACGCGGATTTATATGTCCGCTGCTGAAGGCGATGGCATTGGGCGGTGTGCTCATCGGAAACATAAAATCGCAGCTAGCCGATAGTGTTACCGGAATAACGAATACCGCCGGATCTACATTGAGTTTGAGGGCTAGCGAGGCCACTACCGGAACAAACAATGTTACCATGGCCAGATTGCTCATGAAAGCTGTGAGAATAACTCCCAACAAACACAACACAATGGTGTAAAGTGTTACTGGTAAATGATTGAATTGTGCCAGTGCGCGTGTTAACAGTTCAAGCGAGCCGCTCGATTTAAAGGCAAATGCCAAGGCTAATCCGCCGCCAAACATGAGTAAAATTCCCCAGGGCAGCCGCGTGGTATCGCTCCATTCGAGTAGAGTTTCGTTTTTACCGTTGCGCACAATGAAAAAGGCTATTCCCGCAAGCAGGGCAATCAACACATCGTTTAATGGATAATTCGGAAAAACAGAACGAATAATCCCCTCGCTCAACCAAAGCAGAATTGCGGTGAGAAAAATTGCCAGGGTGCGTTTCTCAGCTTTACTTATTGGTCCCAATTCAGTTAAGGCATGATGCAACAGCGCATCTGCACTTTGGGTTTCGTTACGGTTTAAGCGAAAAATGAAACGTGTCATTAAGACAAAAGCGCCAAGCAGTAGCAAGAACGAAAAAGGTAGGCCATAGCGCATCCATTCCAAAAAGCCAATTGGTGCTCCAAAATTGGCAGCCAGAATACCCGATGCAGCAGCGTTCGGTGGTGTGCCGATGAGCGTTGCCATTCCGCCAATGCTCGATGCGTAGGCTATGCCTAGAAACAAATTCACCCGAAAGGCAGACATATCAGATTCCGATTGCCCGGCAAGCATCGAACTCACCGAAAGCGCCATGGGAAACATCATGAGCGTGGTGGCGGTGTTCGAAATCCACATCGAAATGAGGTAAGCCGAAAGCATGAAGCCAAATACGATGCGGCTTTGACTACTTCCGGTGAGTGTGATGATGCGCAGTGCGATACGCTTGTGCAGGCCCGATTTCTCAAGACCCTGCGCCATGATAAACCCACCCAGAAAAAGGAAAATATATTTATCGCCATAATTGGCACTCACCTGTTCGAGTGTTCCGAGCTTTAGCATCGGAAAAAATACGAGCGGTAGCAAGGCTGTAACCGCCATCGGAACGGCTTCGCTGAGCCACCAGGCAAGCATCCAAAACAGCATGACAAGCAAAGAGAGAACGGGTGAACTTTGGCAAGTCAAATGAGCAGCACCAATTATCAAGAAAGCAATTAACGGGGGAAACGTCAAGTTAATATTACGCGATGCTGATTTCTGTTCTGTCATATTGATGATGCAACTGTTGCAAATCAAAAACAAGAATATCAAACTTATTCCGAACCAAAAAACCTTTAATCAACTCTAGATAGTTGAATTTCGGTATATTCCTTGAATTCATCACTCTGAACTTCTGCCTAAAGAATCTACTCCCGCAGGATCCAAAATTCAGGACCTGATTTATAGTAAATATCCTCATTAAAAAGAAATCTCCGCAGCAATGTTAGCCAGCTTACGATATTTAAGCTTACCCGATGCAAATCGATGGTTGTGCGCGAAACCATATCGCCTGGATCTTGGTGTGTATGAAAATTAGAGAGCGATGTTAGTAAGTTTATATTGACACGAAGCGATTGATTTTGTAGGAATCCTATCCCCCCTACCCTAAAGGCGAAGCTACGAAACTCCCAAGCAATAGTCGTTTACAAACGTTTATAAACGTTTAAAACGGATAATCGAAACCGTATACCATCGATGAAGATTATCTTATAATAATCATATTCAGGATTTTATAAAAATCTGCTTTAAAGCATCCCCAAATTTCAAACTGCCTAACATTGGTTAAATTCAATTCAACAGGATAAATTAGGAATGAGCACATCTTTTTTTTCACAATACTCTGTATGAAACATGGAAAACTTCGCGTTCAACCCGAGATATTCCTTCGTATTTTTACACCATGGCACAGGCTACCGATCACAACTATTCCGAAGACTCCATTAAATCGCTCGATTGGAAAGAGCACATCCGCCTCAGGCCGGGTATGTACATTGGTAAGTTGGGCGATGGTTCTTCGCTCGATGACGGCGTTTATGTGCTACTTAAAGAAGCCATCGACAACTGTATCGATGAATTCGTGATGGGCTTCGGGAAGAAAATTGAAATCACCATAAAAGACCGTGTGGTGCGTGTGCGCGATTACGGCCGTGGCATTCCGCTCGGTAAGGTGGTCGATGTGGTTTCGAAAATCAATACCGGAGCGAAATACGATTCGGTGGCCTTTAAGAAATCGGTAGGGTTAAACGGTGTCGGTACCAAAGCGGTGAATGCTCTTTCGGCGCATTTTACCGTGCAAAGTGTGCGCGACAACCAAACGAAATATGCCGAATTCAACCGCGGTACACTCACGCGCGAAGACGATGTTACCGAAACAAAGGAGCAACGCGGCACAATTGTACATTTCTTTCCGGATGAAGAAATTTTCGGAAACTTCAAATACCTGAACGACCACGTCGAAAAGATGCTTTGGAATTACGCCTACCTCAATACCGGGCTCAGCATCATTTTCAACGGACAAACCTATAAATCGGAACGCGGTTTATACGACCTGCTCGAGCAGAATCTCTCAGGCGAGCCGCTGTATCCCATCATTCACCTTAAAGGCGAGGATATCGAAATTGCACTTACGCATGGTAACCAGTATGGT
>CANMGM010000266.1 GCA_947497195.1 Bacteroidota bacterium | reverse complement strand
GAGTAATGCGAAAAAGAACTGCCTGAACATCGTTCGTATATATTTTAGTGAGCATGCGCAACCTGAGGGCGGCCTTCGGCAAAGGGTTCGCGCGCAGTTAGTCCAAGTAGACGAAACATCTCCATATCCTGATCGAATTCCGGATTAGGCGTTGTAAGCAATTTCTCGCCGGTAAATATGGAATTTGCGCCTGCGAGGAAACAAAGTGCCTGGCCTTCTACGCTCATCTGCTGGCGGCCGGCGCTCAAACGCACAACCGTTTTCGGCATCACGATACGTGTAGTGGCAATCATGCGCAACATTTCCCAGATTTCGACCGGTTTCTGATTTTCGAGTGGGGTGCCTTCTACAGCAACCAAAGCGTTAATGGGAACCGACTCGGGTTGCTTGGCCATGTTGGCAAGAGTAAGTAGCATGCCGCAGCGGTCCTCAGCCGATTCGCCCATGCCGATAATACCGCCCGAGCATACCGAAATATTGGCCTTGCGCACATTTTTAATCGTGTTTAAGCGATCGTCGTAGGTACGTGTGCCGATGATGTCGCTGTATTTTTCTTCGGATGTGTCGAGGTTGTGATTGTAGGCATACAATCCGGCTTCTGCTAAACGCTGCGCCTGATTTTCGTTAAGCATGCCGAGTGTACAGCACACTTCCATATCCATGGCGTTTACAGCTTTCACCATATCGATTACGCGATCGAAGTCGCGGTTGTCGCGCACTTCGCGCCAGGCAGCACCCATGCACACACGCGATGCTCCGCCGGCTTTGGCACGTTCGGCCATTTGGGTAACCTGCTCCACATCCATGAGCTTGTGTACATCAACGCCAGTATTGTATCGTGCGGCCTGCGGACAGTAGCCACAATCTTCTGGACAACCACCTGTTTTTATCGAAATAAGCGAACTCACCTGCACTTCGGAACCTGTATTGTGCTTGCGGTGCATGCTTGCTGCTTTGAAGATAAGCTCAAGCAGCGGAGTGTTATAAATCTCGAGTATTTCGTTACGTGTCCAGTTGTTGCGGATGTCGCTCATAGCAGATTGCATAAATTCTTCCGGTCAAAGGTAAGGTATTCCATGTTTGGCTGCAAAACAACTATTTTTGCCATATGATTGTTCACATCGTAACTGTTTTACCTGAGTTGCTCGAGAGTCCGTTTGCACATTCGATTTTAAAACGGGCGCAACAGAAAGGACTAGCATCGGTGGTTGTACACAATTTGCGCGATTTCAGCAGCGATAAACACAAGAGTGTAGACGACTATGCCTTTGGCGGAGGAGCCGGCATGGTAATGATGATTGAGCCCATTGTGAATTGCCTCGAATTTTTGAAAAAAGAGCATGGAGTAGAGGAAGTGATTTATATGACACCCGATGGTGAGCGATTTTCGCAGAACATGGCCAATCAACTTTCGTTGAAAACAAACATTGCCATACTTTGTGGGCATTACAAAGGAATCGATGAACGGGTTCGCGAGCATTTCATCACGCGCGAAATTTCCATCGGCGATTATGTGCTCTCGGGAGGCGAACTTGCGGCTGCCGTGGTTTCTGATGCCGTAATTCGCTTAATTCCGGGCGTGCTCAACGATGAAACATCTGCTTTGACCGATTCTTTTCAGGACAACCTGCTTGCACCACCCGTGTATACGCGTCCAGCCGAGTTTCGAGGATTGAAAGTTCCCGACATATTGATTTCGGGTAACACACCGAAAATCGAGAAATGGCGCTTCGAGAAAGCAGTTGAACGCACCAAACAGCGTCGGCCTGATTTGCTGGATGAATAATTTGCCGAAAAAAATTAACAGCCCTGCCGAACTTTTAAAAATAATCCCTAATATTGCACTCCTTTTTGGAAACCCTATTAGCATTTCATCATGGACGTTCTAACAAACATCGCATCGCAGCTCATCGAAAAACGTGAGCTTCCGGAATTTAAAGCCGGTGATACCATTACAGTTCACTTTAAAATTAAGGAGGGCGATAAAGAGCGTATCCAGCAGTATCAAGGTGTTGTAATACAGCGCAAAGGTGCAGGATTAACATCCACATTCACTGTTCGTAAAATTTCAAACGGCGTGGGTGTTGAGCGTATTTTCCCTGATAACTCTCCATTCATCGACAAAATCGACATCAACAAACGTGGTGTGGTGCGTCGCGCGAAGATTTACTACATACGCGAATTGAAAGGCAAGAAAGCTCGTATTAAGGAAAAATTGGTTTAATCCTTTTAAAATATGGTTGAAACCCCGGTTCATTTTTGTACCGGGGTTTTTTGTTGTTATTTCGGTTGCACTTTAATTATGGATTTGCCTGAAAGCGAATCATTACTTTCTCGGTCCAGCTCCATTCGATAACTTCCCTTTCGGATTTCGAATCCATCAACTGATTCATGTCGTACTCCTGCATGAACTGATACAACTCCGGTTTTAAGTTATCGCCTCTGCGCAACTCCCGGCTCAATTCTTTTCTTAGCATAACCGGCAAGATTTCTTCGATTCCTAAACTCTCGGTGCTAACGCCAATTACTTTCCCCAATTTCAGGTTCATTGCTGTAGCCAGTATTTCGCCTTCTTTCCGTCCATTTTCCATCGCCTTGGCATAGGCCTTTTTCTTAATCGCATCGTGGCTTTTCATGCGGATGTCGATTAGCTCTCCCCGCAGCGGATTCCCAAATATTCTGCTCAGTGAATCGGCCATACGGTATTGCTTTGAACTCACAACCTGCACCCATTTTTCGCTGCTGTATTCATCGTAATAGCTCACAACTTCCGGGCTATCGTCTTTTGGTTTTTGAATGCCTATCTGGGCCAATCGTTTGGTGAAGTCTTCATATCGTTTCGAACGAATCACATTCAATGAGTCTTGAATTATTCGCTCCTTGCGTTGGCGCTCTTGCCTTAATTTACGTTCTGCTTCAATTTCTTCGCGCGTTTTCGGTGGTTCTGCTTCTGCTACTACGTCAAGCATCAGTGGTACTTCTTCACCAGCGACTTCAGCGATGTCATAATCTGCCTCCTGTACCAATATTTCTTCCCGAATCTCCTTAGCCGATTCAGGTGGAGATGGCTTTTCAATTTTATCTTCGAGATTCACAGAAGATCGATTCAGTCTATACACCACCACAAAACTATCGGGTGCAAATGTGATGCGTCCTTTGGCCTCGACTTCGATTACAGAACCTGAATTTACTTGTGAAAAAGCAAGTTGACTGAAAGCTATAAGCAGTCCCAAAGCCAGATTTAACTTCTTCATACCCCCAAAACCTTGCGTGTTTCTTTGAGGATGTCTTGCACTTCTACCATCGTTGGAGCTTCTGCGTAGATGCGTAAAAGCGGTTCGGTTCCCGATGGACGAATCATCACCCACGAATCGTCGCTTAAAAAATGCTTGTAGCCATCTAAATCTTCCACGCGTTGAACGCCATATTTTCCGAATGCTGCGAATTTCCGGGCTTTGCAGTATATTATGATTTGCTGTTTCTGCGCTTCGGGCACATGCACGTCGTTGCGGTCGAAGCTAAATGCGCCCACAATGTCGTACACTTCCTGAATGAGTTCGTGCAAACGCTTGCCCGACTTGGCCATGAATTCCCAAATTACCAGTCCCATCCAAAT
>CANMGM010000265.1 GCA_947497195.1 Bacteroidota bacterium | reverse complement strand
TTTCGCTCAATTCGAAGTTGATGACCTGATCGTTACCCGAGCTAACGGCGATGTTGAATTTAAGCTGTGCCTGGTAACCAATTAGATTGGCTTTTAGCGTGTAGCTACCCACCGGAACATTCGAGATTTTGTACACACCATTCACGTCGCTCGCCGCGCCGATTGTAGTTCCTTCAAGTTGAACCGTAGCGCCAACCAGCATTTCTGCAGTGTTCTTGTCTTTAATGGTGCCGCGGATGGTGCCGGTTTGCTGTGCCCAAAGCGGACCGAAGAGAAATAGAATTATAAGAGTAAAGGTAAGACGCATGTATTTCAGCTGGATTTAAAAAGTGTGGGATTTAAAAAATTGATGGGAAACAATTAAAAAGTTGGCTTCCAAACTGAATCCTTATGATTGGTGAATTTCTATAATTGTATGCACCTGAGTTCGTAAACCAGGTAGTTCTCTGCATACAATTGTCCAAATCACCTCATCCGAAATATTATCATAGCTATGAATAATTCGGTTGCGGGTTCCAATTATGTTTTTGGCATTTTCTAAAGAAAAAGAGGGCTCAAGCTTTAGAATTCGTCCGACAGCTTCCCCAATAATTTCAAGATTTCGTTCTACCGCTTTCTTGGTTTTTAGGTCTGCCCTGTATTTTAGAAAATCTCTTTCATCCCCAAGAAAAACAAATATCTCATCAATACTTTGTCTTATATCGACAAGAAAAACCAAAATGCGCTTATCCATAAATTAGCACTTTCGTTTTGTCGATTTCCTCCTTAAACAATGGATTTCGAATGGCTCGTTCTTCCAACAAATCGATGTTACGGTTGAATAAATCTTCCAACAGCTGCTTCAGATTAAAATACAAATCAGCATAGGTGAACGGATCTTTTTCCTCAAAATCTACAATCAAATCAATGTCCGATTGTGCATTAAAATCTTCTCTTAGAACAGAGCCAAAAGCGAATAAAGACTTCACTTTGTTTGTTTTACACAACTTCCTAATGTGTTCTAACGTTGCTTGTTCAATTTGCATATTCAAAATTAAGGCCTTTTAATCTCCACACAAAATAGCTAAAGAGGTATGAACGTTAAAATTATACCCTCTTTACTTGCATGAACGATTTCATTTGCATGCAAAGAAACATAAAAAGCGGATGCTTTGTTTAATGAAAATCGGATATTGTTCAACGAAACACAATCTCCTTCACTTTGCCTTCAGAGCCGCACACTTCGTTAAGTCGGCGAACCAGTTCGCTGCGCATGAAGCTAAGCTCTGATCGAATAGCCGGCGAATCGATCGAAACGTAATACACGCCGTCGGCAAAGTGAATGTTTTTGGTACGCGAAGCAACCATGCGTCCCACTACCTCTGGCCAAGCCTGCGAGAGTCGGTATTCTTCGTATCCTTCGCGAAGTCCCATGCTGCCAAGTACCTCGGTTAGAAGATCCGACACCTTACTCTGGTTGTTCTTCTTTTTGATCATGGGTTTCGTGTGTTTCGGCTTCGGAATTAGAAGCTTCAAAAGGTAGTTCAAAATGGTCGAATGCGCAATCGATACTGCCTAAAATTTCGGTTACGCGCTGCGGGTGCGAATCGGTGATGAAGATTTGTCCGAAATGACCTTGGGCAATTAAGTTTAGCAAAGCGGTAATACGTTGTTGATCGAGCTTTTCGAAGATATCGTCGAGTAGAAGCAGGGGCAACAGCTTCTTCGCCTGATGCAAAACATCAAACTGAGCAAGTTTTAGGGCGATGAGCATGGTTTTTTGCTGGCCCTGACTGGCAAAGCGCTTCAAACTATAGCCGTTAATCTGAAGTTCGATGTCGTCTTTGTGAATGCCTTCTGTAGTGTACTGCATCGCGAGGTCGCGTTCGAGCGAATGTTTGAGCAAATTTTCTAGATTGCCGTTTTGCAGTTGCGACGCGTAGTGCATGTTTACACGTTCTATTTCGCCACTCATTTGCGTGTAGTAATGCAGCAGCAAAGGTTCGGCTGCGGCAATGAATTTCGTTCTGGCCTCAAAGATTGGTGAAGCAAACTCGGCCAATTGCATGTCGAACACTTCGAGCATGGTTTGGTCGGGGTTTCCCTGTCGGAGCAACACGTTTCGCTGTTTCAGCACGCGGTTATACCGGATGAGCGAATCGAGGTACGAACGGTCGTACTGCGAAATAACCGAATCCATGAACTTTCGGCGTTCTTCGCTGCCTCCGCTGAGTAACACAATATCGGTAGGTGCAATTGCTACCAGCGGAATTTGCCCAATGTGTTCAGAAAGGCGCTCGTATTCTTTGCCATTGCGTTTGAATACCTTAGGCTGCCCGCGTTTCAAACCGCAGCTTAACGAAATAATCGAATCTTCGGAATTGAATTTCCCTTCAACCAGAAAAAAACCTTCTTTTAGGTGGATGTTTTGTACATCTGACGGATTGAGAAATCCCTTACAGAAGGAGAGGTAATGAATGGCATCGAGCAGATTTGTTTTTCCGCTTCCGTTGCGTCCGGTAAACACGGCAACTTTTTCGCCGAAATGAAGGCGCGCATCGGGATGACTGCGGAAGTTGATTAAAGAAAGCTGCGTGAGGAACATTGTTGCAAAGATAGCATAACGCAGGGCTTTTATCGGGAACAATTGCCCTCAAAATAAAAACGGACATTGCCAATTTTCATTTATCCGAATCGCTGCGGAACCTGCTATATTTGCACCTCATTTCTACCGCTATGGAAATAATTCCTTCGGCTTTCTTTCGTGCCGAAAACCTGAATTCGCTGCACAATCAATTTGAGATGGGCAAGCCTTTTCGGCATGTGTGCATCGACAATTTCCTTGTTCCCGAATTTGCCGATTACCTGTATACAAACTTTCCGGGATTCGATAAAATGTCGCGCAATTACCAAGGCTTGAACGAATTCAAGTCGGAAGGCTCTAATTTCGACAATTACGATCCGGCTTTTGTGGAACTGCGTAAAGCGCTGAATACGCCAGAATTTTATAAAGCGGTTTCAAGCATCACCGGAATTGATGAATTGTTTTCTGTAGATGATGCGTTGGGCATGGGCGTGCATCAGGGGCAGAACGGATCGTACCTCGATATTCACATCGATTTCAATATTCACCATGTTGAGAAAATTCACCGCCGCACCAATTTGCTCATTTTCCTCAATAAGAACTGGAAGGAAGAATATGGTGGAAAGGTGGAGTTCTGGAATGCCGATGTGAGCAAGCTCGAAAATGCCTATTTGCCCTCGTTTAACCGTTGCGTGATTTTCGAAACCAACGAGATATCGTATCACGGTTATGGCAAGATTACGATTCCTGAAGATGAATCACGTAAATCGTTTTATGCTTATTACTATACCGCGCTGCGGGATGATGCGAAAGGTTATCACGACACCATCTTCAAGGCACGACCTGAAGAAGGCTTGGTAAAAAAGGTAAAAACCGACGTGAAAGAAACCCTTAAGAACAACATCAAACGCATCCTGCTCAAGGTTGGAATTAAATTCTGATGAAAAAAGAAGCCCTACAATATACCGAATATACCGGCTATCCATGCCACCTCAGTCGTTTGGAATGGATTTACGACACCATCGAACGCATGCGCGAATCTGGCAAACCTGTT
>CANMGM010000264.1 GCA_947497195.1 Bacteroidota bacterium | reverse complement strand
TTGCAAGTAAATCCGCCACCGCTAATATTGGCGCACACTTGATAGGTTCCCGGTCCTGGAAACGTGTAGGTTGCATTCCATCCCGAAGCGGTAGTACCGTCAGGAAAAGTCCAAGTAGCGGGATAGTTTGCTCCCGGAACAGAAAATCCATAGGTGTTTGAAACCCCATTGTTTTGAGCCACTACCGTGCAGCCGGGGTTGTTGTTTCCTCCGCCACAAATTTGAATGATTTGCGTGCTGTAACAAATCAAATTTGAGTCATTCATATAAACCGTCATGGTCACAGCATCTGTTGTTGGGCCATTGTAAGCTACAGTGAATGGACTCCCTGATCCAAAACCAGAACCATTTCCATAGGTCCAAATAATGTTGTACAACATGGGATTTTCAAGTTCAGCCGGAGCAGAATACGTGTAGGTGCAGTTATTCGTATCGGCAGTGAAAGAAAACGTGCAATTAGGCTGGGCCATAACCGCCGCAAAGCTGCTTATTAAGAAAAGCGTTGAAAGGAAAAAGTTTTTCATAGGGTTTTGAGTTTTGTTGTTTTTCATTTGGAAACACGAACGAAAAAATAAAAGGTTTATCTGTTTCGTTTTTTTTTACAAAGCTAGCGCAAAACTAATTAACCCAAGCCGTGGTTTATGCGAATATCCAAAGTGCGTGTTTTCAAATCGGCTCAATTCATAAGCAAAGGTGATTGTAAAATTACTTCTAATTCAGAGCACGATTTGAACTATATTAAACGATTTCTTTAGAACAAAGCCACTCGGATTATGTTACTAATCGCAGGCAAAGTGTAATTTCGTCATATGAAAAATGCTGTAATATTCATCCTAAGTGTTTTGGTTAATTTTACCTTATCGGCCCAAGTAAGCAACACCATGTATGGCTTGTATCAATCAGTAAATCCCCCCGGTTTTCAAATGGCCAGTATTGATCCCTTGACGGGTATAATTACTACGATTGGCAATGCAGTTTTAAGCAACACCGTTAATGCCACAGGATCGGCCCTAAATCCATACAGCCAAACGTTTTCGTACCAAGATGACGATTCGTGGTTATCGATCGATTTGCAAAGCGGCGAAGTAGTGAATGATGTTATGGCAACCCTACCAAATACCGATGGTTATTTTGATAATTTCAGATTCAATGCTGCCGACTCCAACATGTATGGGCTTTTTAGGCAGATAAGTTATAACCCGAATACAGGTTTCGGTTCAGCAGACATACGACTCGCAACATGCGATTTATCGAACGGAATGGTCAATCTAATTTCTTCGAATTCAATTGCCGAAAGTTTTACGATGTCGGGCAGTACGATTGATCCCTTTCAAATGCTGTATCACTTCGAATCGGAAGGGAAATTTATGGGCATCGACTTGTACAACGGCGAAATATACAGTCAACCCACCATTTCGATAGCAGGAGATGGTTCGAGCTTCGACAACTTTGCTTATAGCTGTGTAGATACCTCCATTTATGGATTAATTATGCAGAACGGCGTAAATGCCTTAGGCAAAATCAATCCGCAAACAGGCGTGGTAACGCCACTTCCAACCTTACTTAATTTTGGCAATTACATACTGAATTCGGGTGGAGCTATAGACCCTGAAAATCGCATTTATTACTTCCAAACGATGGACACTATCGGCGTTAAATTAGTGGGATTATCGCTATTGGATGGATCGGTGGCATCAGAAAGCTATCTCGATTCGAATAGCTATTTTATCATGTACCGCATTCAAAGCGATTGTTACCGAGCAGATAGAGCGCGGTTAAATCTAATCACCAGCATTGGAGGAATCAAGGAATTAGATGTTCAAATCTACCCGAACCCTGCTCAAGAGGTTCTACAATTAAATGCAGATAAGCCAGTGGATGAAGTAGAAATCATAGATGCATTCGGCAAAATGGTAAAACGATACAATCCGAATTCATCCCATTTTCAAATCCCATTGAACGCATTAACCAATGGATTGTACTATTTGCGAATTAGCTCCAATAATGCTTACTATACCAAGCGCTTCATCAAAAATTAAGGATCCCGAAAAATCAGAATTGGGTGCTACGTTTTTGTGTTTAAAAGGGTAGAAACGGAAGCGTTGAGAAGCAATAAATCTTGATGAACACAGCGCATGAAGCGCGTTTAAAGAGCTTCGCAAAACAAACGAAAACCTTCATGAAAGAGCTACTCCCACAGCTCTTTGATTCATACTTTAGGTATACGACATAACAATTAGTTTGCGGATAGTACGCATAGCAACTGTGCACTTTTCATGGAATCGGCTCACACCGCCCGTTCGTTTTTCACGTATTGTTTAAAAAAAGCGTTTGTGTTTCACCTTTCGAGCTCCTTTTTCGCGTATTTCTTCAGGCCGATTAATGACCGCCATACCATGAAAACGAACCGGTTTTCGCACCACATAACTGTTTTTCACGGGAGGTAAACTCCCGAAGAAGCTGTATTGAAAGAATTTGTGGAGATTTTTGTGGAGGGCATGGCGGCATAAATAGAACATTATTAAACAAGCAACTAACGAGTACTCCTCAATGCTTTTCTCTGTTCAAATCTAATCCAACTCTAGTTTTTCTACTCTGCATCCTTTTGTACCTTTGGGGCTACCAAAATAGATACGTGCATGGAAACCACTGTTTACCAGCCCAAAAATAAAATCCGAATCGTTACTGCTGCTTCGCTATTCGACGGCCACGATGCCGCCATCAACATCATGCGCCGCATCATTCAAAGTTCGGGTGCCGAAGTTATTCACCTCGGGCACGACCGCTCGGTCGAAGAAGTGGTGAATTGCGCCATACAAGAAGATGCGCAGGCCATCGCCATGACATCCTACCAGGGCGGGCACATGGAATATTTCAAATACATGTTCGACCTGCTCAAGGAAAAAGGTGCTGGACATATCCGCATTTTTGGAGGTGGTGGCGGAACTATTTTGCCTTCTGAAATTGAAGAGCTTCAACAATATGGTATTGCGCGCATTTATCATCCCGACGACGGACGCGCTATGGGCCTGCAAGGCATGATCAACGATTTGATGCAGAAATGCGACTTCCCGACCGGCATTAACCTCAACGGCGAAGTGGGCCACCTCATCGAAAAAGATTGGAAATCGATTGCACGCCTCATCTCGGCAGCCGAAAACAATCCCGAAGGAGCAGGTGCAGAAATGGAGCGCGTGCATCAGCTTGCCGCACAAAGCAAATCGCCTATTCTGGGAATTACCGGAACAGGCGGTGCCGGAAAATCATCGCTCGTTGACGAACTCGTGCGCCGTTTCCTCATCGATTTCCCTGAAAAACATATTGGCGTGGTGTCGGTCGATCCGTCTAAACGCAAAACCGGCGGTGCTTTGCTGGGCGACCGCATCCGCATGAACGCCATCCGCAATCCGCGGGTATATATGCGCTCATTGGCAACGCGCCAGAGCAATCTCGCATTGAGCAAGCATGTGAAAGAAGCGGTTGATATTCTCAAAGCAGCCCGATACGATCTGATCATCCTCGAAACATCAGGCATCGGACAAAGCGATACCGAAATTCTCGAGCACAGCAATGTGAGTTTGTATGTGATGACGCCTGAATATGGTGCTGCCACGCAACTCGAGAAAATC
>CANMGM010000263.1 GCA_947497195.1 Bacteroidota bacterium | reverse complement strand
TTCTACAGCCTCTTCTCCGCTGAAATAAATTTTAATTCCATCGTAATAGTTCGCCTCGAGGTCGTAATTGATAAGATTGGCAAAGAAGGGCTCGTCTTCTACAATAAAAATTTTTGCCGGACTTTCTTTTTTCATGAAAATTTGGAATTTACAAATTCCGAAATGGTTAGGTTAAAATTAAATTTTGAAGGGAATCAAAGTACTTAAACTACAGGAAAAGTTACAAACAAGATTTTCCGGTATTCAAACATCCATCGAAAAAAAATAATTGCTCGTAACTAATTTACTATATGATACTTGTGTATTTATTCTGGGTTTTAATCTTACATTTTTGGGAATTAATGTTGGTTTCCAAACTTTAAAGAGTCCTCCAGGCGTTGACAAACAAAAGCGGTAATTGCACTTTTAAGATGCTCTTGCTCAAATGATGTGGTATATTCTACTTTTAGTTGTATGGCGTTGAGTTCGGAAACGAGTCCAATACGAATAAGATGCTGATATGCTGATCGGGATTTGATGTAATTGGTAATTTCCTGACATTCGTTTTCATAGAAAGGGGGAATTGCTTTGAGCGTAAATAAGAGCTCCTGAACAAATTTGCCTTCACCGAGATTCTGCAAACTTTTACCTAGTACAATGCTGTTTGGAACCTTAATATATTCAGGTTTTCTACCCTGTTCAAGCGTGAAAAAGAATGTGCCGATGCGTGTAACCAATCCAACATCATCACCAATTTTAATGTAATCGCCCATGTGGAATGGCTTTTTATTCAGAATGATAAACCAGGCGAAAAATGAAAGTAAGATATCGCGGATTGCAAATGCAAAGCCCGAAGCCAGCAAGCCTACGAACAATGTGATATTGCCCAAAGATAGACCCGCCTTCCATACAGTGATAATGATTGCTAGCGAGTAGAGCGAAATGGCATATAGCTTCGAAATGATGATGCGTTGTTCGAGTTCCATTTCCTTTTCGAACATATTCCAAACCTTATTTCCGGTAAGGCGCAAGATTACTGTACTTGCCAGCAGCGATACAATTAAAGTAAGCACAAGCTCGATGGTTAGAAGAAATCCGGCGTCAATTTGAACAAATTCGCGGCGAACGGCTATGTAAATAAGCTCTACCACAACTAAAATTGCCGACAGCAGAAAAATACGTTTGTACAATGTTTTAGTCAATGCCATATTTCACAAAAGTAGTGGAAGGAAATGCTTGTATCAACGAATGAATTCCTAATTTAGCGCCACATTTCTTAACAACCATCCAAAATCACATTCATGAAAATCACCGTAATCGGCGCAGGAAATGTTGGGGCTACCTGCGCAAATGTAATTGCCGAGAGAGAATTAGCCAATCAGGTCGTATTGCTCGATATCAAGGAAGGGCTTGCCGAAGGCAAATCGCTCGATATGTGGCAGACTGCTCCGATTAACCTGTACGATTCGCGTATTGTTGGGTATACAAACGATTATTCAAAAACTGCAAATTCAGAAGTGGTGGTAATTACATCGGGCCTGCCTCGCAAACCGGGCATGAGTCGCGACGACTTAATCGCAACCAATGCCGGAATTGTAAAGTCGGTTACTGAAAACGTAATAAAATACTCGCCAAATGCAATCATCATTGTGGTTTCGAATCCGCTGGATGTGATGACATACGTGGCGTATTTAACAGCTAAGGTTGATTCGCGCAAAGTATTCGGGATGGCCGGAATTCTCGATACTGCCCGCTACCGTGCGTTTCTGGCTGAAGCGCTTAACGTTTCTCCAAAAGATATTCAGGCTATGCTGCTTGGTGGTCACGGCGATACAATGGTTCCACTTCCGCGTTATACTACCGTTTCAGGTATTCCTGTAACGGAATTGATAGACGCTGCAAAGCTGGATGCAATTATCGATCGCACGAAGAAAGGTGGTGGAGAACTTGTTAACTTAATGGGTACTTCGGCTTGGTATGCGCCTGGTGCAGCTGCTGCCCAAATGGTAGAAGCCATTGTACGCGATCAAAAACGTATTTTCCCATGTTGTGCCTTGCTGAATGGCGAATATGGCCTGAAGAACATTTACCTTGGTGTTCCGGTGAAGCTCGGTAAAAATGGTATCGAAGAAATCATTGAGCTTAAATTGAATGCTGCCGAAATGGAACTCGTCAATCAAAGTGCCGCTGCCGTTAAGGAAGTAATGGATGTATACGACGGAATGGCAAACTCTGCCTCCGTATAAGGCATTGTAATGCAACAAACACTTCAATTGGCATCTGTTGAGCTCAGCGACGGCGGGTGCCAATTGTTTTTGGATGGACATATTGGTCGGAAGAAGCTTCGTTTTCTTATCGATACAGGCGCATCCCGCACGGTTTTCGATGAAGAGGCATTGCTAAAGCGCTTTCCGGATATTTATTTTCATCCGGGAGATGTGATTACGGTTGGTTTTCAAGACCAATTGGCGAATAGCCGCGAGGTGGAAATTATCGGACTAAAGTTCGGACGAATATTAATTGCCACTTTCGATGCAATTGCCGTCGATTTAGCCTACGTAAATAAAACCTATTTTAAATTCGGCTTGCCCCCAATTCACGGAATTATTGGTTCAGAATTGCTAATCCGTTATAAGGCGGTGATGAATTTCAGTCGCCAAACCCTTTGCTTAAAAACGCTGGAATGAAAATCGGAATCGTATGTTATCCAACCTTTGGTGGTTCGGGGGTTGTGGCTACAGAACTGGGAATGGAACTCGCCAACAAAGGGCATCAGGTCCATTTTATTTCGTATAGCCAGCCCTTTCGGCTTGATCGCTTTTCAGGAAATTTATTTTACCACGAGGTTCCTGTTGCCAATTATCCTTTGTTTGAATTTTTGCCTTACGAAATTTCATTGACATCAAAACTGGTCGATGTGGCATTGCACCACAATCTCGACCTGCTTCATGTACACTATGCCATTCCGCATGCATCGGCCGCATTTATGGCCCGCGAAATTTTGCGCACAAAAGGCAAACGTGTTCCCTACATTACAACCCTGCACGGAACCGATATAACATTGGTAGGTCGCGATCCATCCTATAAGCCGGTAATTGAATTTTCCATAAACCACAGCGATGCGGTTACGGCTGTTTCTGAGAGCCTACGTGCCGATACCCTGCGCTATTTTGAAGTTGATCGTTCCATTGACGTGATTCCCAACTTCATCGAATTAAACAATTACAACAATCCTTCTGGAAAATGCCACAGAAGCATTTATGCTCCGAATGGTGAGAAGATTTTGACGCATATTTCGAACTTCCGACCGGTAAAGCGGATTGCCGATGTGGTAAAGGTGTTTGAACGGGTACGCAGAGAAATTTCGTGTAAACTTTTGTTGGCGGGAGATGGACCCGATCGCGCTAAGGTTGAGAATCTTGCGCGCGAACTCGGTGTTTTCCAGGATGTTATTTTCCTCGGTAAAACCAAAGCAATCGAACAGATCTTGTGCGTTTCGGATCTATTTCTGCTCACCTCAGAATCGGAGAGCTTCGGTTTGTCGGCCCTAGAGGCACTTGCTTCAGGTGTTCCCGTAATCTCGACCAATACCGGCGGAATCCCGGAGGTAAATAAACAAGGGTATTCCGGTTTTTTGAGTAATGTGGGTGATGTTGAGGAAATGGCTGCAAATGCGTTGAAGCTGCTCCAAAACGAAGAACTCAGGCTTCTGTTTTCAGCACAGGCCCGAAAAAGGGCT
>CANMGM010000262.1 GCA_947497195.1 Bacteroidota bacterium | reverse complement strand
ATTTCGAAGCCCAATGAATTCATTACATGCACCTGACAGACTTTCAATTCAGGATCTGCTTCCACAAAAATAAGTTGCGTAGCTCCCGCTGCCTGATACAAGCGGTTGTAAAGCGGAAGGGCCGGACGACTCATCGATTCGAGGTACACGGGTTCTGGTACGATGAAGTGTTCATCATCAACTAGAATTTCAGAACTTACTGTAGAAGGAAGTGTGACTATTTCAATAAGATCTTCATCGGGCGAATCGGTAAAATCTCCCTGGGAAAAGATGGGAGAAATTGCTATCGATAAGATGGTAGCGAGCAGTAACTTAACTTTTGCAAACATAGGCATGGCGAATATAGCAAAAGCCGACAGAATTAATGCCCCATAACTTCGGCCATTTTCTGACCGATTTGAGCGGGCGAATCAACAACGTGAATGCCGCACGAACGCATGATGCGCATTTTGGCTTCGGCTGTATCATCAGAGCCGCCAACAATCGCTCCGGCGTGCCCCATACGGCGTCCGGCTGGCGCTGTTTTACCTGCGATGAATCCAACAACAGGTTTGGTACCGTGCTCTTTAATCCATGCAGACGCTTCTGCTTCGAGGTTTCCGCCAATTTCGCCAATCATAATGATGCCGTCGGTTTCTCCGTCAGCCATCAACAATTGCACAGCTTCAAGCGTAGTAGTGCCGATAATTGGATCGCCTCCAATTCCAATCGCTGTAGATACGCCCATTCCTGCTTTCACTACCTGATCGGCAGCTTCGTATGTAAGCGTACCCGATTTGGATACAATTCCGATACGTCCCTTACGGAAAACAAAGCCGGGCATGATACCCACTTTCGCTTCCTCAGGCGTAATAACACCCGGACAGTTCGGCCCAATTAAACGAGCATCTTTATCGCGCAGGTATTCCTTCACATTCACCATATCGGCAACCGGAATTCCTTCTGTAATACAAACAATAACCTTGATTCCGGCTTCGGCTGCTTCCATAATAGCATCGGCTGCAAATGCAGGTGGAACAAATATGATGGAAACATCTGCGCCAGTTTTCTGAACAGCTTCGGCTACCGTATTGAAAACCGGTTTTCCAAGGTGTTCGCTTCCTCCTTTGCCCGGAGTTACGCCGCCCACAACTTGGGTTCCGTATTCAATCATTTGTCCTGCGTGGAATGTACCCTCGCTGCCGGTAAAACCTTGTACTAGTATTTTGCTGTTTTTGTTAACAAGAACGCTCATGGAAAGTGAAATTTGACGGCGCAAACCTACTAAAAAATGCCGCGGGGATGAATGCATGTTCATTTTTTTTCTAAAATTCATGCAAGCCTTACAGAATATCGGCTTTTGTATTTTCAGTGTGCCCGAAATTTGGTAGTTTTCAACAATATGGTGAGGTGTTATTTGCTTTATTCTACCTTCGCCGCATGAATGCGGTATCTCTCAAAGCAAGCACTCTTCAGGGATCGGAAATCATCAAACTGGGGGGCGAAATCAATCAGAAAATTAAAGCCGGTGAGCACATTTACAATTTAACCATTGGCGACTTCAATCCGAAAATCTTCCCGATACCGGATGAACTGAAACGCCTCATTCTAGAGGCCTATGAAAACGACGAAACCAATTATCCCCCTGCCGACGGCATTGCCGAGCTGAAGACGGCTGTGCTGCATCTCATCGAAAAGCACGAACGCCTTTCGTATGCTATGGATGAGGTAATGATTGCCGGTGGCGGTCGTCCGTTGATTTATGCGATTTACCAAACGTTGCTCGATCCGGGCGATAAGGTTTTGTATCCCGTTCCTTCGTGGAATAACAACCATTACTGCCATTTTAACGATGCGCAAAAAATAGAAATCGAAACCAAGGCAGAGAATGGATTCATGCCTACAGCGGAAGAGCTGAGACCGTTTTTGAAAGATGCTACGCTGCTAGCATTGTGTTCTCCGCTGAATCCTACAGGAACTACTTTCTCGGAAAACGCGCTTCGTGAAATCTGCGAATTGGTGTTGCAGGAGAATAAAGAGCGCCAAGGCAAACGCAAACCGCTGTATGTGCTGTACGACCAGATTTACTGGATGCTCATGGCCGATGGATTTACGCATTACAATCCGGTGAGCCTTTTCCCCGAAATGAAACCCTATACGATTTTCGTCGATGGGATATCTAAATCGCTAGCTGCTACCGGTGTTCGTGTTGGATGGAGTCTCGGCCCTGCTCCGGTAATTGCCCGCATGAAATCTATTTTAGGTCACGTTGGTGCATGGGCTCCGAAAGCAGAACAGGTAGGTACGGCCGCGTTTTTAATGCATGAAAAAGGCCTGAATGATTACCTGGAAGAATTGAAGTTAAAAGTCAATTTCCGCTTCAATAGGCTGTTTGAGGGCATTAAAGATTTAAAAGCGTCGGGCTTTCCAGTAGATATAATTGCGCCCGAAGGTGCGATTTACCTGAGTGCACAGTTTTCTCTTTTGGGCAAAACGATGTCAGACGGCAAACGCATCGAGAAAACCGAAGACATTACTGCCTATTTGCTGAATGAAGCAAAAGTTGCAGTTGTCCCGTTTACGGCATTTGGCTGCGCCCCGGGAACCGATTGGTACCGTATTTCGGTTGGAACGTTGGCTGAAAAGGATATTGATGATGTGTTGGAAAATCTGAGATCGGCGCTTCAAAAATTAGGTTGATTTTATTTATTAAGTTGTCCACTATTTTTATGAATAGTTTGGGTATTATCAACTTTGCAACAAGTATAAAACACTCATTATGGTTAGAATCGAAATTAAGAAATGAATTCTAACTATGATGGCGAAACATACATAAACTTCAAAAAGGATGGTTTTATTAAAGGAGTAGAAATAGAAGTTGGCAGTTTATATGAAGATAGTAAAGGAAATATAGTTTACAGCCCGAGTCAGAGAATCTTGGACAAATTTAAAATACATTTTATTAATAGCCAGTTAGCAATAATTACTGCGTGCAAGAACGCTGACAATTTAAAAGTTGATGAATAACATTAGACTAGAATTTTAATCAATCAGGTTGCACATTAAAACATCAAGCATCCAACAAAGTAACAATTGCATAAATTGCAGCCCATTTTGAACTACGCATGATACAAAAACATTTTATTTCCGCACTTTCCTTTTTTACAATCTTAATGAGTATGAATTCAGTTACCGGGCAGGTAACTTTTAACCATGATCAAGAACTTCTTGGAGAGGCTAGCGATGACCTGTTCGGTTGGTCTGTGGATCTTTCTGGAGATGGGAACACCATCATTGTTGGTGCTATTGGAAATAATGCAGGGTTTGCTAACACAACCAACAATGGGCAAGCAAGAGTATATCGCAATACGTTTAATGCCTCTTTCAATTCATGGAGTTGGGTGTTGCTTGGCCAAGAAATTAATGCAACAGCATCCGCTGTAGAATCGGGTTATGATGTCGGCATTAACTACGATGGAAATACGATAGTTATTGGGACTCCTGGCCAAGATAGAATGAGAGTTTATGACTTAAACGTATCCAATAACTGGTCTCCACGCACCAGCAATGGCTATAACATTTTTTTCAGCCAAAATCCCCAACGTGCTGGACATTCGGTAAGCATCAATGCCTCTGGAAATGTTGCAGCAATGGGCGCTCCATTGGCTAATAGAGTTTGGATTTTTGATATTGAACCGGATGTAGGCACAGGGCTTATGAGCGGCAATCCGCTCGTTGTTCCGGGAACT
>CANMGM010000261.1 GCA_947497195.1 Bacteroidota bacterium | reverse complement strand
TATAGCACAAATGAGATGATCTCTCCGAATTGAATCTCTCCCGATTTCATCAACACAGTAGCTTTCCATACGATACCCACAATGGCACCAAAGAGGGCAAGAATGATGAAAGATGCAAACAAGCCCCGTGAGAATGCCGATTTAAGTGAGAGATTCGCTATTTCGCGCACCGATTTTCCGTAGCGAAACACTTCGAGCGCCTCATTCGCAAACGATTTTACATTCACGATGCCCTGCATGGTTTCCTGCACAATGGTATTCGACACCGCCACCTGATCTTGTGCCTGTTTGCTGATTTTTCGGATGTACCGCCCAAAAAAGATGGCCACAACCATGATTCCCGGGATGAGCAGCAGCATAAACAAAGTAAGCTGGAACGAAATAACCGAGATAAGAATCATTCCGCCCACCACTAGTGTAATTTGGCGAAGGAACTCGGCGAGTGTGGTCGAAAAAGTGTCCTGCAGCTGGGTAATATCGGCCGAGATTCGGCTGTTGATTTCGCCCACCCGTGTTTGGGTGAAATAGCTCATTGGAAGGCGAATAAGATGTCCAAACAAATCGGTCCGCAGGCGCAACAGGCTATTTTCGGTGGTTTGGGCAAAGAGGTAAATGCGCAGAAATGAGAATACCGATTGGGCTCCAAGTAAAATCATCAGAACGATGGCCTTGGAGTGAATGCCTTCGAAACCGGTTTCGGAAGCGGCGTTTACGAGGTCGCCAATGAGTTTCGGAAAAGCAAGTGCCGTTGCCGATGTTAAACCGAGAAACAATAGGCCAAGCAAGTAGCGCGGCATGTCGGGTTTTAGATAGGCAAACAACCTAAAAGCTTGTTTCAGGCTCGTTTTGGTGAGTTTAGCCTTTGGCAGGTCTTCGTTATTTTGAAAAGGCGGCATTGTGGTGCAAACCTACGGCAATATTTTGGTTGAAAAATATGTACTTATTAATCGTGACAAAACATTGACGGGTGCATAAAGTTTTTTTAACCAATCTTTTTTGATTTTTCTTCGGTAATGAAGTACATAGTCAATGGGCCTTTGCCTTTTGTCTGAATATTTCCGCGCGGTTCGGATGTAAAATAATCCTGCACGAGCAGCCAGGTGTTTTCAGAAATGTTAATCTTTCCGCGCTCTCCGGCGCTTTCGAGCCGGCTTGCGGTATTCACGGTATCGCCCCAAACGTCGTATTGGAATTTATGTGTTCCTACGATGCCCGCAACCAGCGGACCGGTGTGTATACCGATTCGGATTTCGAAAAACGGTTTATTTTGAGCTGCCTTGGTACTTTGTTGCGCTTCCATAAATGCCTGTAAATCCAAAGCAGCGCAAACCACTCTTCTTGCCGCATCCCGAAAATCGCCTTGAAGGCCACCAACCGCCATGTAGGCATCGCCAATTGTTTTTATCTTTTCGATGTTGTGCTTTACGGTAAGTGCATCAAAAGCGGTGAAATATTCATGGAGTTCGTCGACGAGCTGTTCGGGACTTAATTTTTCTGAAATCTTGGTAAAATCGCAAAAATCAGTGAATAGCACCGTAGCTTGCTCAAATGGACGTGACGATGCTTTTCCGTGTGTTTTTAATTCATTGGCTACATGTGCTGGCAGAATGTTCAAGAGTAAATTCTCGGAGCTTTTTTTCTCCTTAGCGATGCGTTTTCGTTGAATAAAAAATACAATGGAAAATACCACGGCTGCGAGAAAACAGGTAATCCAAAACAGTTGCATCAGGTTTTTTCGGCGGATGCTTAATTCCTGAACTTCTTTCTCCTTATTCAACAGTGTAATTTCTTTATCGCGCCGTTCGGTTTCGTAAAGCGTTTGAAAGGTGCTTATCTGGTCGTACGTTGAAGCATTGTTTAGGCTGTCTTTGTACAATTGGTATTTTTGCTGCCATGCGAGGGCCGATTTATAATTCCCGCTGGCTTCTTCTACATTCGCCAGGCCGCCAACTGCAAGTAATTGGTCGTGTAAATTTTCGTTTTCGGTAGCGAGTTGAAGGCTTTGTATGTAGAATTTCTTTGCCTCCGCATTCATTTTCTTCAAACGATTCAATTCACCAAGGTTAAAATAAATCTGTGCAATGCCCTGTTCGTCTCCAATTTCACTTTTACCGGCCAAGCCTTTGTTAAGATACTCTTCGGCTTTATTAAAGTCCCTCAAATCAATGTAAACAGCACCAAGATTTACCATTTGGTTGTTCAGACCAATTACATTGTTTTCCTTGGTAAATAAAGTCAGTGCTTCGTTAAAGTACTGAATGGCTTTTTGTGGCTTATTATCGTTTTTATAGGCTGCAGCGAGATCGCTTTTTAAAGACGCCAAGTTATTAATGGATGTGTTTTTATTTTTTTCAGATAATCCGATGGCACGCTCATAAAATTCAATGGCCTTGGAATAATTTTCCTGTGCACTATACACATTGCCTAAATTCGAATAGGCAGCTATCATTCCTTCGTTATTATTTAATGACTCCATGATCTGAAGCGATTCATAGCTATACCTTACTGCTTCCTTGTAATTCGCCAGTTGCCGGTATACAGTGCCTAAATTGTTTTTAATTTTTCCAATGGCCAATGAATCGGTGTAAAGGTTTGCTAGTCGAAGCGCCTCAGTAAATTCCTGAATTGCCTCTATGTTTTTTCCGGTAAGCAGGTTAACAACACCGCGAATTTTATACGTTTCAATTAGTTCCGGAATTTCTTTTCCCAAGGCTAATTTTAGCGCAGAGTCGGTCTCTGCCATTGCTTTTTCGGGCTCGTTAAATTTAATTTCCCAAGCCTTTGCATTGAGACGCTTAATTTCAGCATTCTGAGCACATACTAATCCATAAAGGACAATAAATCCGAATGCCAGAATAAAACTTCTCATTTCCCGATTTTCATAAAGCGGCCGGTAGAAATCCCTTTTTTCCCGATGGCCTTAATCGTATAGGCGCCCGATGGGAACGCTCCGAAATCGAGCTGAATGTTCGTTTGTGCATTGGCAAGGATGCATTCATGCAGCACCAACCTACCATTGGCATCAAACACTTCTACTTGATTTACGAAAGTGCCCAAAGCATAGAATGGAATCGTTAATACATCCTGAACCGGATTGGGTTGAACCATAATCTCAGCGGCTTTAGCAAGTTTTTCCACACCGGTTGTAGTCTCTATTTCAACCTTAACTAAACCGGTTGATTGCGTTGCCAACCAAATCACGTTATCATTTGTATCTGCTAAAACCTTTGCTACTTCATTTTCATACAATACATTGCTGGTATTTACGGTTCGTTGAACAATGGGAGTGCTTATTGTCCCACCCTTCTTTTTTCCACCCGCAGCCACATATGCACTCGGTGTTGTGGTGAAATCATTAATCGGAATGCCGATAAAATCAGCACCCAAATCTTCTTCTTGCCAGTCGGTTCCGGTATACCGCGCCACACCGTTATTGGTAACAGCATATGTAGTATTGTTTACTTTGTTGGTATGGACGGCTAAAACACTATCTCCCGGCAGATTGCTATTTTGGGTGTTAAATACATTGAAGCTTCCGGCAAAAAAACGGCTAATTCCACCATTCAATGTTGCTACCCATGTTCCGCCCGAGGTGTCGTAATCGAGTTCGCGAACTGTGTTGGAACCCAATGCCGAATTTCCGGTATTGAATGGCGCAAAACCAATTGTATTCAACCGTACACAGCCGCTGTCGGGTGTTCCCATCCAGATAATGGCCGGATTTTTACTCGTAATCGAATTGATGTTGTTA
>CANMGM010000260.1 GCA_947497195.1 Bacteroidota bacterium | reverse complement strand
GCCTTTGGAACGAGCTGTATACCTTTTGTTTTTAAACCACGCAGCAGGAATTCGCCTCTCCGAAATGAGCCAATATAAGACAGAACTTACCGATCTGGTTAAGCACTTAAGCCGATCCGACAATCCAACAGACATCTCATACTCAATTGATGCACTTTGTCTGCCCGACAGCAATTCATTGAGTGAAAAGCTTGCTCGGATCCGCAATAAGTTCAATAAGCATTTGGGTGAGGAAATGGCGGCTCAATACATCGTGTCTGGGCCAAATGGTGGTTTGAAACGAATTAATCTCGACCGGGAACACCTTTCCATCATGGATTAAATTCGTAAAGAGCAATTCAGACCTTAAAAACGATTGCCGTTACCGCAAATTCGAACATGGAGAGGTAATCTACCATGCAAGGAATTTTTTTTCCCAAAAATTTAAAATTTTAAAACATGAAAAATACAATTCAGCATAAACCGATGAGCTTAATTTATAAGACAATAAATTTCGTTAAGGAAGAACAACTATGGTACGTCGACCTGCCCGAATTTATTGAGCAAGGTTATGGAACGAAAGGCAATTTACTTATGGTTGCCGGCGCTGATGAATTTCTTGAGCTAAGTTCAAATGGCGGTATATGTGTAACAGCGACCGTGTCCAATCGTCCGTTTGAAAATTCACGTCAATTGGTAAATACTTCCGTTGGTGTCGATCTCGAAATGCTTGCCCATTACAATCACCCTTTAGTAGAAGATGGTGGTTATTATCGCCTTAGCGAAAATGGTTTTGTGATGTGGTTATGTCCAACGCTTTTATACGTTTTTGAAAGCAGGGTATATCCGTCTGAAATTTATTTCCACATTCATTAATGCTCATTCGAACCTGATTTCAACGCGTCTGTTTTGGGCCCTTTCTTTTGCCGATAGGTTCTTATTCAAAGGGCGTGTATCGCCAAATCCTGCAGTTTTAATCTTATTGGCGGGGATCCCATTTTGTCTTAGATAAGTTGCGATTGCTTCCGCTCTTCGAAGCGATAATTGCTTATTGTAGGAGGGCTTTCCGAACGAATCGGTATGTCCTTCTACATTGAGCATTTTAAAGGAGTTCTGAAGAATAAAATCGAGTAGTAATTCAAGTGTTTTGTTTGCTCCTGAGGACAATTTGTCTGAATCAAATTCAAACAGCATATCGGGCAATGTCGCGACAGGATTTGACAGCTGAATCACCTGAAAAATATCGGTTTGATAATTCTTTTGCAATGCAGCCGATGGTGCACCTTCGATGCTATAGCCCTGTCTGAAATTCGTTTCACAACTGTAGGCATCGCCATCCTGAACCGGTAATTTTGATGTATAAGGAAGTGCCTCTGACCTTGAAAAATAGGCTGTTGCACTTCCTTGTGCTTCCCGGTAAAACCAGTCATCGCCGTCTGAGCTTAGTTCTTCTATGAGGTATGGACCATCCCAATTGGTCCAATCATCGGTTTGTGTGCGGCGGTATTCTAAAATATCCAAGTCATACTTGCCTTTTTTCCAGCCATTGGAGGCTAGATACAGTCGCTTCCCATCTTCCGAAATGTAAGGTGAACGTTCGGCGCCTGCCGTATTTACAGCGGGACCTAAGGCCAGTGGCTCAGACCATAAATTATCTTTTTTGAAACTAACGTATAGGTCGGTATTTCCCCAAAAATTGTCATGTTGCCTGAAGCCCTTTTTATGATATTCGCCCACTGCGCCGGGTCTGTCTGATGCAAATACAATGGTTTGCTCGTTGGGCATGTAAGCATCGTATTCGCCGTATTGCGAATTGATGGGTTCGAGAAAATGATATATCCTGAAATTACCCGAATGGGGCAGAAACATGAACACATCGGGCGACATACTTGCTGCATCTTTTCCTTTGGGGCCAAAGTTTTCAGGATAATTGCCAACTACGAGGTAACGGTTACCGGGTAAAACCTGCGTAATAACTTCGTGTGCATTCGTGTTGAAATCGAATAGTGGTCGAGCATCTTCGAAAATCCCGTTGCGATATGCCGACACAAATAAGTCTTCGCCACCCGCAGTTCGGGTTTTTGTAAAATCGATGCGGTAATCAAAAAAACCGCTACGATCCATTGCACTAAATGCCAAGCCTCCATCGGGCATGGGGCATGGATTGTATTCGCTCTGGGGCGTATTTACGGTGTGACCTAAACGCACAACGCGAATTTTTTTGCGAATGCGCTCCTTTATTTCCCGGTCGAAATTAGCATTGGCTGTATTCTCGGCCTTAGGCTCCTCGCGATTTGCTTCGCTGCTTGTATTTGTGCAGCTGAAAGCAAAAAGTTGAAGCCAAAAAATCGACAGGATTGTCTTCAAAGGCGTTAATTCAACCTTGTTATTTCGATTGTATTGAATTCGCACCTAAACTCCTTTTCTTTCCGGACTCATCAACTGCAACAAAAACCATTTCACAACTGCAATTTTCAGAAACGACACCTGATTTAAGGTTTTCGCTCGACACATGTATTTCAATTTGCATAGAGGTTTGACCACAACGTATAATTTTAGCGTTTAGGCTTATCAAATCGCCTATTTTCATGGGCGACATGAAATTAATATTATCTACGAATTTCGTTACCGCATATCCTTTGGAATACTTCACAGCCAATGCATAGCCAATCTGGTCCATCCATTTCATCACTTCTCCGCCGTGAACATGCCCACCAAAATTAACATCGCTTGGTTCGGCAAGGAAACTCATAGATAATTGATTGTCCATAAACTAAATTAATCTTCGGCATCCTGCCAGCTAATTTGAAACTCCAATTCATGTTTGCCTTCGCTGCGTTCGTGCTCAATGCTGAATTGTGCGCGGTCGGGAATGTAAAGCGCCTCGCCGGCCACCGAAATGCGGAAGTTTTCATTTTTTTCGATGCAATCTGCAAGGCGGCGAAGCTTGCTTACAAACTCATCTTTGGGATAGGTTTTTTGAATATCGCGGTTTTCCATATTGCGGTTTGATTCATATACGCTACAATAATAGCCAATTAGTAGAGAATAAAACAATGCAATTGCAACATTAGCACCTTTACAAACAATCTTCTGATAAGGCCATGAATGGAGCAAATTCACCTTTACTCAAAGACACTAATAATTTTATGTTGCAAAATAAAAAACATACAATAACGAATGATAGTCGCGTTGCTCATGTATGCTCGATTTAAATCCAAACATAATCATTGCATCCGCAGTCGACAATTTTCTTTTTATTTCGAAAACACTGCTCTTTGTGCGCTCGGTCCTCATCGTTTTTGGCTTTCAGAAAACCAACAACACCCTGCGCGAGGAGCTATATGACCTTTATATACGACTTTGGGCGGCGGTTTTATACACTGCTATATTTATGATTGCCATATACTGGGGCCTGCTTTGCGGCTATTATTTCAGACCTGCAAGCTTGCGTGTATTTTGGACCTTGTATGGATATTAAGCCGATAATTATTTATTTGGAGATTAAATTCATTGTTTTAATTTCGGGAAAATTATAAACTGAAACTCATATGAAACTGTATTTATTAACTTTGCTTTTGCCTGTTTATTTTTGGACCTGTTTCACGCAGCCCAATACGAACGAAACACCTCAGGAATTGAAATGGTATATCTGCAGCAATTGCTGTAAGACGAAAAAAGCATCCGATGCTCCCTGGGAAAATGGTTGTCGTCAGAGCAGCAGCGGCATGCATAACTACCAGTTTTGCGGCAAAGCAGGCGATTACAACTATACCTGCAGG
>CANMGM010000259.1 GCA_947497195.1 Bacteroidota bacterium | reverse complement strand
GTGCTGTATAAAGTCGACTGGAAACATGGTTCGAAAAAAAAAGGCAACCCGAAGGATGCCTTTTATAAAGAGGTTTGCTGAGTCTTATTTTACAGCGTCGATGATTGCTTTGAACGCACTTGGATTGTTCATGGCCAGATCGGCAAGAACCTTACGGTTTATCTGGATGTTTTTACCATGAATTTTACCCATCAGTTCGCTGTACGACATTCCGTGCTGGCGGGCTCCGGCGTTGATACGCTGAATCCACAATGCGCGGAAATTACGCTTTTTAGTGCGACGATCGCGGTAAGCATAGGTTAAACCTTTCTCAAGAATGTTCTTGGCAATGGTGTAGACATTCTTGCGGGCACCCCAATAGCCCTTGGTTTGATTGAGGATTTTTTTTCTCCTTGCGCGAGAGGCAACGTGGTTGACTGAACGTGGCATAGGTTTTTGGATTTTTGGCGGACAGCGTTCGGGTTTCGAAACTTTTAGCTGGCCTCCTGGTTAAACAATGATTTTTACTTTCCGATAACGAGCATTCGTTTTACAAGACCTTCATCGGCCGGAGAAACTAACGCAGAATGGCCAAGGCGGCGTTTCTGGTCGTTCGATTTCTTCGTCAGGATGTGGCGCTTGTACGCATGCTTCCGTTTGATTTTTCCGGATGCGGTAAGCTTAAAACGCTTCTTCGCACTCGAATTTGTTTTCATCTTTGGCATTGTACCTGGGTTTATTGAGTGATTATTGATTACTTTTTCTTTTTCGGCGAAAGGAACATGATCATACGCTTTCCTTCTAATTGAGGCAAACCCTCTGGCTTCCCGTGTTCTTCCAGTTCGGCGGCAAACTTCAGTAGGAGAATTTCGCCCTTCTCCTTAAACAAAATAGAACGACCTTTAAAGAATACGAACGCCTTAACTTTAGAGCCTTCCTGCAAGAATTTTTTTGCATGGTTGAGTTTAAAGTTAAAATCGTGCTCATCGGTATTCGGACCAAAACGAACCTCTTTCACCACAATTTTCGTGGCTTTGGCTTTCATCTCCTTTTGTTTCTTCTTTTGCTCATAAAGAAACTTTTTGTAGTCGATGACACGGCAAACAGGAGGCTCAGCATTGGCAACGATTTCCACAAGGTCCATTTCCATCTCCTTGGCAACTTTCAGCGCCTGATCGAATGTGTAGACTTGAGGTTCAATTCCTTCGCCAACTAAACGCACTGTGCTTACACCAACAATTTTCTCGTTGATACGGTGTGCGTCTTCTTTTTTCTGCGGCCCCCGATTATACGGCCTGGGTTGTCTTGGTGGTAGAGCTATGGCTTGGTTCCTCCTTTTTAATTTAGTTAAATGCGCTGCTGATTTCCTGCTGGATCAAGCCTGCAAAATCTTCAATGCTCATGGAGCCGAGATCGCCCTCTCCGTGTTTGCGTACCGAAACGCTTCCGGATTGTTCTTCTTTCTCGCCAACCACCAGCATAAACGGGATTTTCGATAATTCGGCATCCCTGATTTTTTTACCGGCTCGCTCGTCACGTTCGTCAACGGCGGCGCGAATATCGTAATTTTTAAGGATTTGCGAAACTTTTTTTGCGTAATCGTTATACTTATCGGAAATCGGCAACAATATTGCCTGTTCGGGTGCTAACCACAGCGGGAAAATGCCCGCACAATGTTCAATCAACACAGCAACAAAGCGCTCGAGCGAGCCAAATGGTGCGCGGTGAATCATTACCGGACGGTGTTTTTGATTATCGGCGCCGGTATATTCCAACTCGAAACGCTCCGGTAAATTGTAATCGACCTGAATGGTTCCAAGCTGCCACTTACGTCCAATCGCGTCGCGTACCATGAAGTCGAGCTTCGGTCCATAAAATGCCGCCTCGCCCAATTCAACTACGGTATTCAAACCACGTTCTTCAGCGGCTTCGATGATAGATTGTTCTGCTTTATTCCAATTCTCATCCGAACCAATGTACTTCGCCTTGTTTTCTGGATCGCGGAGGGATATTTGCGCCACGTAATCTTTGAAGTCCAATGCCTTGAATATCATCAACACAAGATCGATTACCTTAACGAATTCTTCTTTTACCTGATCGGCGCGGCAGAAGATGTGCGCATCGTCTTGCGTAAATCCGCGAACGCGCGTTAAGCCATGCAATTCGCCACTTTGTTCGTAGCGGTAAACAGTACCAAACTCGGCCAATCGCAATGGCAAATCTTTATAGGAATGTGGCTTCGCTTTGTAAATCTCACAATGGTGTGGACAATTCATCGGCTTTAAGAAAAACTCTTCGCCCTCGGCCGGTGTTTTAATGGGTTGGAACGAATCGGCGCCGTATTTTTCGTAATGTCCCGAGCATACGTATAAGTCCTTGTGCGCAATGTGCGGCGTTATAACCTGCACGTAGCCCGATGCGGTTTGTGCTTTCTTGAGGTAATCAACCAGGCGTTCGCGCAAAGCCGTTCCTTTGGGCAGCCAGAGCGGCAAGCCTTGACCTACTTTATCTGAGAATGTAAATAACTCAAGTTCTTTACCCAGTTTGCGGTGGTCGCGTTTCTTAGCTTCCTCCAAAATACGCAGGTATTCGTCGAGTTCGCTTTGTTTTGGGAAGGTAATGCCGTAGATGCGTGTTAGCTGCTTGTTCTTTTCGTCGCCCTTCCAGTATGCTCCGGCAACGTTCATAAGCTTTACGGCTTTGATGCGCTCCGTGTCTGGAATGTGCGGTCCGCGACATAAATCCGTAAAATCGCCCTGCTGGTAGAATGTAATGGTTCCGTCTTCAAGGTCTTTCAAAAGGTCGAGCTTGTATTCATCGCCCTTCTCAGTGAAATAAGCCACCGCTTCGGCTTTGGTAACTTCCTTGCGGATGTATGCCGATTTGCGTTTGGCCAGTTCCTTCATGCGGTTTTCGATACGCGTAAAATCGTCAGACGAAATGGTATGAGATCCCAGATCGACATCGTAATAGAATCCATTTTCGATGGGTGGACCGATACCGAACTTCACGCCTGGGAATTCGGCTTCGAGGGCTTCGGCGAGCAAGTGTGCCGAGCTATGCCAAAGTGTGCGTTTGCCTTCATCGTCGTTCCAGGTAAGGAGTTTAAGGGAGGCATCGCTGGTAATGGCGCGGGTTGCATCCCATACTTCGCCGTTTACTTCGGCCGAAAGAACGTTTCGCGCCAGACCTTCACTGATGCTTTTGGCAATATCGAGAGCCGTAACGCCCGATTCGTATTGACGAACCGAACCATCGGGCAGGGTAATCTGAATCATAGTTTATTCAAAAAAATGAGGAACAAAGATAAGGAAAGGGCGGCTTGGTTTGGATGCGAGGGGGCAAATTGAATTTGAAGCATCCCGGGTGGCATTTTTGATAAATAATTTCAGATTATCCGCAACTCATTTGCGCTTTAATTTATTGATTCTGGTTACATAGGATTGCCAAAAGTTTCGCTTGGTACTTTCATCAAGAAAAGATGCTTTAATCAGGGTTTCAACTTGGTTCGAAGATACAAGCATTGAATCAAGCAACTTTTCGAACTGCTTTTCACTTAAACCGGCCTGCTCGGCAAGCATAGAAAATTGTTGATGAATTTTACCCTTTGCCATATGTTTTGGTAAAAGTCCATCATCTAAAGCAAAGTCTTTGTCTTCGATATGTATCCTGCTGTTTAATAAATCATACGCAGGACTCAATTTATAATCGCCCATAGGTGTTTCCAACACGGAAAAATTTTTAAAGTGCGCATCTCCATTCGAAAACAAATAGTTAAACAGCAATATT
>CANMGM010000258.1 GCA_947497195.1 Bacteroidota bacterium | reverse complement strand
GTAGAAGGCCTTCTTCAGGAAAACGACGATGTAAAGTTTGTGTATACCCGGCAGCCGCTGCAAAAAGCCATTTCTGAACTTGAAGCATCAGAATACTACGCGCTGCTGCACATCCCAAAATTCGAAGACAACGACATCAATCACCTGCAACAGCAAATCAAACTATATAGTGCAAAGCAGGTTTCATTGACCTTGAAATTATTTATCCGTACTCAAATCGAAAAACAGATTGAGCGCCTCAAATTACAGTCGCAGGGCGTAGACCAGGATTTGGTCGATAATGTAAAAAAGACCGTTAATGTTCCGCTCGATGTAATCCAGTTGGGTGACAAAAAAGAATCTGATGTGGAAGTGAGCACCGCACTTGGCTTTTTCGGCGGCATTTTAATCTACATGTTCATTTTCCTGTTTGGAGCACAAGTTATGCGCGGTGTTATTGAAGAAAAGACCAGCCGCATTGTCGAAGTCATCATCTCCTCGGTAAAACCCTTCCAGCTGATGATGGGAAAAATTATTGGAATTGCGCTTGTTGGACTAACACAGTTCTTGCTTTGGGTTATTCTAACCGGATCGATCTACACCATTTTTATGGCAACGGTGGTGAAGGATAAATTCAGTGCCGATAACATTGAACGCATCATGCAGCAAAGTCCTGAAGGAACTTCTGTCGAAAACATTGACCAGTTGCGCGAAACACAGCAAATAGTGCAACGTGTTGGTATGATAAACTGGGGATTGATGATTCCTTGCTTTATCTTTTATTTCCTCGGTGGGTACCTCTTGTATGGAGCCATCTTCGCGGCTATTGGTGGTGCGGTTGATAGTGAGGCCGATACGCAACAGTTTATGCTGCCCATTTCGGCGCCACTTATTTTCTCTTTTGTGATGGCGCAAACCGTGCTGAATGACCCGAACGGGAATCTGGCAATTTGGCTTTCGATGATTCCCTTTACCTCACCAATCATCATGATGGTTAGGCTTCCTTTCGGCGTGCATTACCTCGAACTAATTGCCTCCATGGTATTGCTCATTGGTGGATTTATCTTCACCACTTGGGGGGCCGGAAAAATTTACCGTACCGGATTGCTCATGTATGGCAAACGTCCTACATGGCGCGAAATATTTCGCTGGATGCGTTACTGATTGTACATTTGACCTATGAAAATTGCTGCCTCTTGGCTTGCCCGCTATTTAAGCAAAAGCCTTCCTGTAGACGAAACCTCGCGCCTGTTAACCGATTGCGGATTGGAAGTAGAATCGGTTGAAGAATTTGAGACCATCAAAGGAGGCCTTCGCGGCGTTGTGGTTGGCGAAGTGCTTCACTGCGAACAGCATCCGAATGCCGACCGCCTGCGTCTAACCAAAGTGAATGTTGGGCAGGCCGAACCACTTTGTATTGTATGCGGAGCGCCTAATGTAGCGGCTGGTCAAAAAGTGCTGGTTGCAACGATTGGAACTGTTTTGTATCCCAATGATGGCGAATCGTTCACAATCAAGGAAAGCAAGATTCGCGGCGAAATCTCGCAGGGGATGATTTGTGCCGAAGATGAACTCGGATTGGGCGAATCGCACGATGGAATCATGGTACTTCCTGCGGATACATCTGTTGGAATGAAGGCCTCAACCTATTTCAAACTCGAGAGCGATCATGTGTTTGAAATTGGCCTTACACCAAATCGTATCGACGCCGCTTCGCATGTGGGTGTAGCGCGCGATCTTGCGGCTGTATGTTACCAGCAAAGCGATGTGCAGCTCATCAAGCCGAAAGTCGAAACCGCCTTTCCGCAAAATCCGCATGCAATCGAAATACATATCGAATCACCCGAGGCGCTGAGCAGATACAGCACGCTAAAGATAAGCGGACTGCAGAATGGCGAAAGTCCGGCCTGGTTGCGTCACGCCTTAAGTAGCATTGGCTTGCGGCCCATCAATGCGATTGTAGACGTTACCAATTTCGTGTTGCATGAACTTGGACAACCACTACATGCCTTCGATGCATTAAAGATTAAGGGCAATGCAATCCACGTGCGCACCTGCACCGATGGAACCAAATTTACTGCACTTGATGGAACCGAGTGTACGCTGAGCAATACGGATCTCATGATTTGCGATGCCGTACGGCCTTTGTGTATGGCCGGAATTTACGGTGGGCTTGAATCGGGCGTTACAGTGGACACGACTTCGATACTGCTCGAATCGGCCAATTTCAATGCCGTTTGGGTGCGTAAATCGTCGAAACGGCATAACCTCAAGACCGATTCATCGTTCCGATTTGAACGCGGTGCCGATCCCGAAATTACTACGTATGCTTTGTTGCGCGCTGCCGAATTAATTACTCAGATTTGTGGAGGGACCATCGAAGGTGCGAGCGATTATTATCCGGTTCAGGCACAGCCCGTGGCATTAAATTACAGTTGGGCGCAGATGGATCGCCTCATCGGAGAAGTTATTCCAAGAGAGGAAGCAATCACAATCCTTCAGAAACTCGAGATTGTAGTGCAAAAGCAAAGCGAGGAAGGTGTTGATTTGCTGATTCCGCCATTTAAGACCGGCGTCGAAAATTCGGCCGACATTACCGAAGAAATTCTGCGCATTTACGGATACAACCGCATAGCTATTCCAACACAGGTACGCAATTCGGTATCGACGGCTCCCAATCCCGACGAAGGGCGTTTATTGAGCCGTGTATCGGAACATTTGTGTGGCTTGGGTTTCATGGAAGTGTTGAATAATTCTTTAAATGCATCTTCGTTGGTTGTATCGGGAATTAATCCCGTTCGCTTGGCCAATCCCTTAAGTTCAGAATTGGATGTATTGCGCAGCAGTATGTTGCCGGGCTTACTCGAGAATGTGGCCTGGAATAAAAACCGGCAGCTGCACAACCTAAAGTTCTACGAGTTTGGGAAAGTGTATTCGGCCAAAGAAAAAGGCTTTAGAGAACAAACGGTTTTTGCCATACTGCTTAGCGGAAATACACACAGCGAACGATGGAATGCGTCTGAACGCAAAGTGGATTTCTATCATTTGAAAGGAATTTCGATTCATTTTCTAAGCTTGTTTGGCATTGAAGCAGATGCATTGTCGTTCGAGGAAAGCGCGCATGAAGAATTCCAAAACGGCTATGTATTGCGTTATCGTAATCAGGAACTGGGCACAATCGGACAAGTTTCTGCAACCTTATCGCGCAAGTTTGGTATCGACAATGCCGTTTATTGTGCTGCGTTCGACTGGCAGAAGCTCGTAAGGATTTATGCTGCAGTTCGCACCGAATACCGGGAGGTTCCTAAATTCCCATCGGTGCGTCGCGATTTGTCGTTGTTGATTGATCGCAGTATATCGTTCGAAAGTATTCGCATGGCTGCGACTCAGGCCGAACGTAAACTCCTGCGCGAGATTAACCTGTTCGATGTTTACGAAGGCGACAAATTACCTACAGGAAAAAAATCATATGCCGTTTCGTTTGTATTTCGCGATGAAGAGCAAACCTTAAACGACAAGGCCATCGAGAAAGCGATGGAACGCATTATGCGTGCAGTGGCCGAATCGACGGGAGCCGAGTTGCGGGCATAGCCAAGGGCTTCAGCCCGTGGTTAAAGGGCGAGGGTCGCATCAAAGGGGCAGCGCCCCGCCATCTTTGTAAATGCAATCGGATACAATATATCAAGGGCCGTAGGTCTAGCATCTGAAACATAGCGGTGAAGGTTTGTAGATATCAGGGCGCCGCCCCTCGGTGTTTTGCGGTAAGGTGGCGAGGCACTAAGATGGCAGGGCTAGGCCCCTAATCTTTGTG
>CANMGM010000257.1 GCA_947497195.1 Bacteroidota bacterium | reverse complement strand
CGGTACGCAGGATGTGCTATAAAACGCATCCGCCTTTGCCGCAAGCGCGGGATCTGCAGGACTTTCTTGGCCTTGCAATGATGTGCCAACTACCAGCACAAAAGCAGAAAACGGCTCAATTGTTCCAGACAAATTGAGAATCATTTCGCTACCGGGCTGATCTGCATTAGTACTTCCATTATCCCAGCGAATAAGGCGGTATTGGCTTAAGTCTTTCGCAAATGGTGTTGGATTGTACAATTCAATGGCTTTGTTAAAGAAATTGCCCTCCACATATTCCGAGATGAATAAATCTGTACACTGGCTTTGTGCATTTTGGCTATGGACACAAGCTACAAACAGGAATAGTCCGGTAAGACCAGACTGAAATTTTCGCATCATGGAAAGTGTGATTACTTCGATAAAATCAATTGTTCTGTTAACGACGAGGCTCCATTTTCATCCAGAATCCTCGCCAGGTAAATGCCCGAAGCAAAGTTGTCCGGTAAATTGAAGGTTTCGGTTTCCTGCGTTAAATCTTTACGGTAAACTTCCTGACCTGCAAAATTGAGCAGCGAGAAAGTGCGTACTTGGTTTATTGATAAAATGTTGGTTTTAAGCGTAAGCATTCCATTCGAAGGGTTGGGATAAATAGACCCTTTTACACGAAAAGAATTACTCAATCCCGTTACATCCGGCTCTACCGTTAATACATACCCGGTAATGATCTGCGCTCCTGTACCAGGAACAGTTGCTGCTAAATCGCTGAGCCAAGTATTCGACACCACACCATTGAGCAATGCATTGCTTGTAGAATGAATCCGGGCATCGAGCAACAGCTCGAGCGGAAAGCTGGCGCCGGTTGGGTTGTCTTGAAGGATTTGCTGAACCGAAGCAGCATCGGCCGCGATAGAAATGCAGCCTTGCACCTTACTAAATGAAGGTGCCGCCCCTCCGTTAATCCACTCCAGCTGATCGGTGCTGTGGATAAATCCGGGAGGTAAACCATTCACAGCATTGATACGCATGGCGCTGATATATGCAATTGCATTGATGGGCAATGGACCCACATTGACTGAAATGGCCGTATCGGTTTCTGTATTGATGGTTAAAGATGCCGAATATGCTTCGGGCAAGGCAACAACTGGTAAATTTACCGAAGTGCCGGGGTAAATTCCGGCTGGCGCACCAACATATACCGCGTCGGGCGTACATTGAGCAGTAGCCAATTGAGCGACCGAAAGGCTAATTGCAAACAGAATTGAGGATAGATGTTTCATGTAGACGTTATATAGCAGCTAAGGTATGCTGTTTGGTGATTGACGCAATCCGACTATTTGTGTTTTATAAACAAAGGTGCGTGCATTATTCCATGTGTTTTTAACACCATGGCTCCTCCTTTAATTCCGAATTTATTGATATATTTTAGGATTATATTCCGAATTTATTGACATATATTTGGAATACATTCCGAATATATCGTACTTTTGGGTTGTGATAAAGCGCATACTGGAGGATAAAATTGGAGAACGACTCTTTAAAAAAAAGGCCATCGTTCTGCTTGGTCCGCGCCAAGTGGGCAAAACAACGCTGCTTAAACGCCTCGGAGTTTCGGCAGATTCTGTAGTCTGGCTCAATGGCGACGAGCTCGATGTACATACCCTTATGGCATCCATTAACCAGGGCAATGTAAAAATGCTGATGGGCAATAAAAATGTTCTGGTAATCGACGAAGCCCAACGCATCGAAGACATTGGCATCAAGCTCAAAATCATCATCGATAACTATCCCGCGATTCAAGTAATCGCAACAGGCAGCTCTGCGTTCGATTTGGCAAACCGAATCAACGAACCCCTCACCGGCCGTAAATGGGAGTATCAGCTATTTCCACTTTCGTTCGAAGAAATGGTGCAACACCACGGCCTACTCGATGAACAACGCCTAGTAAAACAACGCCTAGTATTTGGCTATTATCCCGAGGTAGTTACTCATCCCGGAGAAGAAATCGAACGTCTAAAACTTCTAACATCTAGTTATTTATATAAAGATGTACTGCAGTGGGAGCGCATCCACAAATCCGACAAGCTCAATCGCCTTTTACAGGCTCTGGCGCTGCAAATTGGTTCGCAGGTTTCGTATCTCGAATTGGCACAAATTTGCGGTCTCGATTCCAAAACGGTCGAAAAGTACATCTGTCTGCTCGAACAGGCCTTCGTCATTTTCAGGCTTGGCTCATTTAGCCGTAACCAGCGCAACGAACTCAAAAGCAGCCGTAAGATTTATTTTGTCGACAATGGTGTGCGCAATGCACTAATCAGCAATTACAATCCTGTTGAGCTTCGCAACGACGTTGGCGCGCTTTGGGAGAACTTTATTCTCTCCGAACGCTATAAATTCAACGAATACCACCAGCATTATTGCAGCAGTTATTTTTGGCGCACGGTAAGTCAGCAGGAAATAGACTATTTGGAAGAATACAACGGAAAGCTGCATGCGTATGAATTTAAATGGAATGCATCAAAAACCGTAAAGGCACCACGAGCATTTTTGAATGCATACCCCGATAGCTCATTTGAGGTAATTACCCCCGAAACGATGTACGCGTTTATTATGAAAATGCCTTAGTTTTAAACCTTGTCTAGCGCCTGCACCAAATCTGCAAGTAACATCTCCCGGTCTTCGATTCCGACGTACATACGCACTACGTTCCAGGGAACCGACGAATTGGTGTAGGAAATAGATTGCGCTTGCCCACATACCGGGAATGCCAGCGATTCGTAACCGCCCCAGGAACAGGCCAGCAGGAAATGCTTCAGGTTATCACAAAAACGTTCCACTCCCGATGCTTCATCCGTTTTAATCGCCAAACTAAACATCCCGGCGCAACGTGTCATTTGTTTTCGAGCCAGTTCGGCTTGTGGATTCCCTTCCAAAAATGGCCAGTACACGCGTTCCACGGCAGGATGTTTCACAAGTATCGGCACAATATACTCGGCGGTGTCGGCCGAACGATTGGCTCGCAATTCCAAGGTGCGTATTCCACGAAGTAAAAGCCAGGCGTCGTTCGGCGAGATGGAAGGCCCCAAGGTCATCCACTCGTTGGCAAACAGCTTTTGAATGTGTTCGCGGCTTCCGCAAATAGCACCGGCAACCACGTCCGAATGGCCGTTCAGAAATTTCGTAGCCGAATGCACCACCAGATCAATTCCCATGGTATGCGGCTGCTGAAAAAGCGGCGAACTATAGCTGTTGTCGATGATGCTGATGAGCCCATTCTTCTTCGCAAAATCGGCCACTGCCCTAATATCCTGCAATTCGAAGGTCATCGAATTGGGACTTTCGATAAACACCATGCGTGTATTCGGCTTTAATGCATCCTCGAAATGACGTATTTCTGTTCCATCGATAAAACTGGTTTCAACACCAAAACGCCTAAGCAAGTTGTTGAGCAATTTGTAGGTCCAACTGTAGGGCTTTTGCACGCAAATTACGTGGTCGCCTGCCTGCAAAAATCCCATTACCGCAATCGAAACTGCAGCAGATCCCGATCCGCAAACCAGCGCGTCGTCGCATCGTTCCAAGGCTGCCAGTTTTTGGCGCAACAAGGCAACAGTCGGGTTGTAGCCGCGGGTATAAAAGGGTGTTCCGAATTCATCCTGCAAGGCTTTGCGCATTTCGGCAACCGATGAAAATGCAAAATTGGAGCTCTGCATGATTGGTGGACTAACTGCGTTAAAATAGTCCTCATGGTGTTCGCCGAATTGACCAAGAATTTCAGATATGGTATGCTTCATTTCAAATTGTATTTGGGAT
>CANMGM010000256.1 GCA_947497195.1 Bacteroidota bacterium | reverse complement strand
TTTGGGAATCGAAGGGAATTTTGAACCCATCGAAAATACAGTAACAGACACCAGTTATATCGATAGGGTAGAGGATGAGGTGGAATCGAATCTTACTTTTTGCTACATAGTTAAGGCATATGAAGGACCAGGCAATGCATATGGTGTGCGCGATTCGAGCTTGTCAAATATTCTTTGTCTCACGCAAAAATCGACTTTTTACATTCCCAATGCCTTTGTGCCGGGTCGCAATGGAGCGAACATGATTTATAAACCGAAAGGGCTGTTCGAATCACTTTCCACGAATTTCAAATTCTCGATTTACAATCGATGGGGCGAGCAAATTTTTTACACCGAAAATCCATCCGAAGGTTGGGACGGAACATATCAGTCGCGCCAGGTGAATCCCGATATTTTTGCGGTCCGAATTACCTTCCAGCTCCCCGATGGAACCGAATTTAAACACACGGGTTCGGTTCTGCTACTCAATTAAATTAAGGGCTCAGATTGTACGCTTAATTTCAGCACGTAAAAATTTTCATTCCCTATTTGGAATTTAATGCGATTTACTACTTTTGCAGTCCATCAAAATGTCCGATGGTGTAACTGGCAACACGTCTGATTTTGGTTCAGAAGAGTCTAGGTTCGATCCCTAGTCGGACAACAAGAAGCCCCAATTAAGGGGCTTTTTTGTTTTTAGGGATTGATGCTGACTAGAGATTGAATCCCAACGATTTGACCTAAATATTTTGTAAATTTGAAATGCATTTAAGGCTGCAAAGTATGTTCAACACAATAGAAATTGACAGAATTAACTTGACAATAATGGGTGTTAAGTTTTCGGACTTAAAAACATTAGAAAGCACTGCAAACGCTTTGGGGAGTAATATGTTTGAAGGATTTAAACCGACCCCAAAAGGTGTTGAAATTATAAGGGACTATGTAACTGGCAGAATATCACTTACACAACTTGTGGCATTCGCCAAACAAAAAGCCTATGTCTAATTCATATAAATACATTGATCCTGACTATACTTACACAGATCCTACAACAGGAGTTTTACGTAACCTACAAGATATAAATGACTTCGATGTATTGTTATTTGTTGAAACTGGTGCGGTAACAAAACGACTTCAAGAACTTTATGAAAGTCCAATAACTATTAAGGGTATTGATAGCCTTTTTGAAATTCATAGACATTTGTTTCAAGACATTTACGTTTGGGCTGGAAAAAAGCGGATGGTTGAAATTAGCAAAGACGGTAAACAGTTTTTTCCGACTTCACACTTTGACAACGCATTTCGATACATTGACCAGTTAATTGCTGAGTTCAAGAAAATTCCGAAAGGCAACAAAAAACTTTTAGCGGAGAAATTGGCAGAAATTTTAGATACCATCAACTATTTACATCCTTTCAGGGAAGGAAATGGGAGATCACAACGAGAGTTTTTAAGGCTATTGGCCTTAGAAAAAGGCTTGACACTAAGTCTCAACCCGCCTGACATCAGAAGTGTTTACGAACGCTATATGAAAGGAACAATTGAAAGTGATGTGAATACTTTGACAGAATTGATTTTTGAACTTATTGACACGAATCATAGATAAGCAACGGCTGATAATCTAAGCCTGGCGTCGGGCCTTTTATTATTGCATTGCTTGACTTAAGTTGGTCTTTGGTTTATTTTTTTGAAGTGTTTTCGGCTTATCTTCCGTTCGAACTTATATATGCCGACCTTTAACCCATAATTCAAAATCAAATCGGGTGAGGGTAGATTTAACGATCACTTCATTGTTATTCAATAATGATAGTTGAATATATATTTAATCGATATTGCTGAAAACTTTGTTTCCCAATTCCTTTAGTTTGCTTCTACTTTCCTATTTTCGTTGCCCGATATCTTTATCATCCGCATTACGGAATCTATGAAATCATACAAACTGCTCAACAACGCCTTCGGCTGGCTTATCTTTTTAATTGCACTCATTACCTACGGCATGACCGTAGAGCCCACCGCATCCTTTTGGGACTGCGGCGAGTTCATCGCTACGGCCTACAAACTGCAAATTGGTCACCCGCCAGGAGCACCTTTGTTTATGATCATCGGTCGCGTGGCAACGCTATTTGCCATGGGCGATACCACTAAGGTAGCCTACATGATGAACTTGCTATCGGCTCTGGCCTCTGCCGGATCGATTCTGTTTTTATTCTGGACCATCACGCACCTGGCGCGTAAAATCTTCAAAGCCGAGGAAGGGAATTTTTCCACCGGAAGCCTTATCGCCATTTTCGGAAGCGGTATGGTTGGGGCCCTGGCTTATACATTCTCTGATACATTTTGGTTCTCGGCCGTTGAAGGCGAGGTGTACGCCCTTTCATCGTTCTTTACAGCCATCGTATTCTGGGCCATGCTCAAGTGGGAAGAAGTGGCCGATGAGCCTTACGCAGATCGATACATTGTGCTCATCGCCTACCTCATGGGCTTGTCGATCGGTATTCACTTGTTGAACCTTCTTGCCATCCCGGCTTTGGCCTTCATCTATTATTTCCGCCGCTTCAAGGTGAGCCGTGGTGGAGTAATTCTCACTGCACTGGCCGGAATGCTTTTGCTTGGTTTCGTTCAGTTTGCCTTCATCCCGAAAGTAGTTGGAACCGCAGCGCAATTCGAATTGCTGTTTACCAATACGTTGGGCATGGGCTTCGGCATGGGTGCTATTGCGTACATCATCGCATTAATCGTTCTTATCTTTTTATCAATTCGCTTTACCATGCAGGAAAAAGAACTGCATACGGTAATCAGTGTGGGCTTGCTTCTTTTTCTCGTTTCGGGACTTGTGATGGGACTCATCATGGGCGGACTCGTATATTATATGGTAATGGTTCGGAAAAATGCCTTCCGGATGGTGCATACACTAACCATGTGCATCACCGTAATGTTGATTGGATACTCATCCTATGGAATGATCATCATCCGCTCCTCGGCCGATACGCCAATGGATGAGAACAATCCTGAAAACGTATTTACTTTGTTGAGTTACCTCAACCGCGAACAATATGGAACACGTCCGCTGGTGTATGGGCAGTATTACAATGCTCCCTTGCATCCCGATAAAAGCAAACGTTACAAGCCGGGCAACACCGTTTATGCGCCCGATAAGAAAACCGGGAAATACATTGTTGTAGCAACTCCAAAAGATACCGAAGAACCGGTTTACGATCCGGCCTACTGCACCGTCTTCCCACGGATGTGGAGTAGCCAGTCGCAACACGTACGCGGCTATAAATCATGGGCAAATATTAAAGGCGACCCGAAGAAAAAACCGAGCTTCGGGCAGAATATTTCTTTCTTCTTAAAATACCAGTTGGGCTTCATGTATTTCCGCTATTTCGCGTGGAACTTCATTGGCCGTATGAACGATATTCAGGGGCAGGGCAAACCTTCGTATGAAGGTGGTTGGAAAAGTGGCATTGGCTTCGTCGACAACGACCGACTCGGTAATCAGGCAACCATGCCTGCCAGTTTAGCCGATAACCGGGCGAACAATAGCTTTTATTTCCTGCCACTCATTCTTGGGTTGATTGGACTTGGATTTCAACTCTCGCGAGCAAAACAGGATTTCTCGGTGGTATCGCTATTCTTTGTCTTAACTGGAATTGCCATCATCGTCTTCCTGAACCAATACACCAACGAGCCACGCGAACGCGATTATGGTTTTGCCGGTTCGTTCTACGCATTCTCAATTTGGATCGGGTTGGGTGTTGCCGCAATTTATGATGGATTAAGGAAGTTGATTGATAAGCAGATTACTTCAGGTGCCATGGGTA
>CANMGM010000255.1 GCA_947497195.1 Bacteroidota bacterium | reverse complement strand
CAATGAGTCCGATGACGATTGAATCTCCATAAGCATACGTATATGCGGGCGCCGGATTTGCTTCATAAATAAAACCATCGCCGAAATTCCAAAAAGACGAATCGGCCAGTTGGGATTGATTTAGCACCTTGACTTTAATGTCGGTGCACGATGCAATGATTTCGGTATCGAATTCTGCCAATGGCGAACCTTCGGGAATGAAAACCCTGAGGCTATCGCGCCCCGGACAGGCACCCGAATTTTCAGGCGGGATGCGCAAGAGGTAAAAGGTTGTACTTTCATCAATGTTTGCCTGCGGATTCCTCAAGGTCGCATCGTTTAGCGACGTTGATGGTGACCATTCATACGTATAACCGGCGGCAACATTCGTATCGCCAATCTGAACAAGTTGTCCACGACAAATCTCCAAATCGGGCCCGGCATCGATGCTGTCGCTGCGCACTTCAATAAATTGAATAATCGTATCGGCGCAGGTTTCGAGCGATAGGATAAGCGTGTACTCGGTCGTTGTTTCGGGCGATGCATTGGTGCTTTGCTCCTGAGGCGCACTTAAGCCCAACGTTGGCGTCCATTGGGGCTGGTAGTAAGGATCGATAGGGAAAATCGGACCGATGGCAACATCATCGAGTAGGCAGATGGAGAGCGAATCGGCAATGTCTTTCGTTGAATTTACGACACGGATCTGCTTGTAGAAGGTATCAACACCATTGCAGGTTTCGGGATTTCCGGCAATGAGCGAAATGGTGTATGTTCCGGGTGTATCGAAAGAGAATGTTGGATTTTCATCGCTCGAAAATGCGTTGCCGTTGATGAGCCAACTGTAGCTCGTTGCATTGAAACTGCTATTGTTGAAATCGAGTGCAAATGGCGCACAGCCAATGGTGGGCGAGGTAAATGCTGCACGCGTTACAGGTAGTTGAAAATCGAACTTGAAAACGGCGTTGTTGCATCCACTTGTCGATCCGTTTACATTCGACCAAACGCCGGGTGTTGTCGGAAAATCGTCTCTGCCACCGCAGCCAGCGCATACGGCCTGATGCATGATGCCGCGCTTATCGAAGCGACTCGTTCCGCCATCGACGTGTTCGCTCGATGTTGGTCCACCGAAAAAGCTTGCAAACAACAGACTCTGCTGCTGTTCATCGAGCACCATGAAGTAAAAATCATTGTTATCGGTAGTGGTCTGAAATGCATCGGGCGTAACGGTAAGCCCCGAGGTTCCTCCAAACGGACTTCCGTCGGCACTGGTATTTGACGCGCCTCCCCAGCCGGCCATGAACAACTGTCCACAAATATCTACGGTAAATGCGCTCGGTGTAATGTCGGGCTTTGCAGCACCGCGGCCAAATGTGGTACTCCAGATGCGCGAACTGAGATTGGTCGAGAATTTTGAAACGAACTGCTTCCCGTTCGTCTCTCCGAATGTAAAGTTTTCGCGGAAGAAATTCCCGCTTTTTTCGGTCTGTCCAAATACGTAAACCCGGTCGTTTCGGTCGAGTGCAATCTGGTAATTCTGGTCGTAGGCATCCGTCCCGTAATAGGTCGAAGCCAGCAATTGCTGCCCGTTTGCCTTGATGCCCGAAATAAAACCATCGGCTTGCCCGCCCGCATTCGTTGTTGCATACGCGCCAGTTGTTACCGGAAAGTCGAGCGAGACCGTTCCGCCGGCAATCCAGGCATTCCCGCTGCGATCGAGTTCGAGCGATAAGATGCCATCCGACTGGCTTCCACCAAGATAGGTGCTCCACTGCAGCTGGTTTAGGTTCTCGTTTAGCTTTGCCACGATGCCATCCTGCAAGCCTCCGCCATAGTTCTGCTGGATTGGGCTCCCATTAATTGGGAAATCGAAAGACCCTGTAGAAGTTCCAATTATAACCGAACCGAGTCGGTCAACAGAAATTCCGCCGCGGGCATCATCGGCATAATTGTATTTGAGTTGCGATGCGGTATTGATACCATCGTTGCCCGAGCCACCCAGGAATGTTGAAGCCAGCAATTGATTGCCCGCATCCGAAAAGCGTGCTATGAAAAGGTCTGTGCCATTTGGGAAGGAGATACCATTTCGTAAAATCGAAACCGTTGGCCCGCCCTTAAATGTTTTTTGAAATGCAGTGGTGCTGGTGGCAAAATCGGTTGAACCGGTGGTGCCAAGCACGAACAATTCGTTCGATGCACTAACAACGAGGCTTTGTGGAATTTCATTTCCGGAGCCGCCGAGGTAGGTAGCAAATAACCGCTGACCTTGCGCCGAGAATTTAATGATGCCGATATCGCAAGGTCTTGCGCCTGTTCCATCGGCGAAATTTTGTTGCCATGCTCCGGTTGTAACCGGATACCCAATTCCGAAAACCACACCTGCCGAATAGGTGTTGCCTTCCTGGTCGTACGTAGCGGTAAAGCCCCAGTTATCGACACTCGAACCGCTGTAGGTTCCAAAAACCAATTGGGGGTCGATGATCAAATCGAATTTGGAATTGTAGCTTCCGAGTGCAAACCTGATGGTGTTTTTATCGAGCACAAACCGACATGCCACATCTACTTTTTGACCATCAATTTCCTGCCAGGCAATCGGAGCTTCTTCCTCGATAGTTCCGAGGCTTGTGTGTAAAATCAAGCGTCCGTTTTTAAGTTCGAGTTTATCCAATCCTGTGTATTCCACTTGGATTGTCTTTGGATTCGATTCGGCTTTAACAATGAAATCGTATTTCAATCCCTTCGAACCTGAATAGACTTTCCAGTCGATTCCCGGATATACATCATGCTGTACAATGCTTTCGTAAGCTTGAACCTTGCTAGCCCAGTGCAAACGTTTGCCGATGAAATAGTTCGAATATCCGGGCAATTCAGCGCCGCTCGTCTTTTTTAATGAAGCGGTAGCATTTTTTAATTGAAGTTTAAATGCATGTCCACGCAGCGATTCTTCGTCGTGCGCATGTTGGTGCCCATCGTGCTTCGCATCGCTCAGGTTCCAGGTAAGGGTGTTTTGCTCAACAAAGCAGGCTCCTCCGGGGATTTCGGCTTTGAATTGAACATGGTTGGGCCATTGTCCTTTGTTTTCTTCAAAACGCAGTTTGCCATCACCGCTTGCCCAAAGAGCAAAACTGCTAAGAAATAGACAAAGGAGGACAGGTAAACGTTTCGTCATAGTTTGCCGGCGCTTTTCGCGCGTGCGCAATACTTTACGAAAATAGGGTTTTAAGGGTTTTGAAATCCAAGGTGAAAAGGGAAATGAACCCAGAACGTGATGTTAATTTATGCGTGATCCGATGATTTTTATTTAAACACAAGAAAGCAAATTTGTCCAAATGCGCTAAATAGCAACAAGTTGAAACTTGTATGTATGAAGGAATAAAAACAAGGCCAAGTGTAATATATGTAAGAAAGCTTGCTAAATACGTTGCACGAATGAACTATCGCTGCACCGCAAGAGCCCGAATTACCGGCGCACTGTTGTCGGGCGTAATGCGCACTTGATAAATTCCGTTTTGAAGGCCCAATGCTTCTACCGGAATTGATTCTGCAAGCATAGCTGAAGTGTTTTGGATGTTTTTTGAATAAACCAATTTTCCGCTCATATCGAACATTTCAATCGTAAGCGATTTTTGCGGCGCTTTATCGAATTGAATATTTGCCTGTGATGAAGAAGGATTTGGAAACAGGCTGAATGGCAAGAAATCGAGTTTCTGAACCGAAGTGAAATCGACCGGGTTGGTTCGGTAGAATGCAGAACTTCCAAGCAAGTCGCTGTTAACTTCCAGCACGGGCCAACCTGTTCCTTCAACGAAAAACATGTACTTGGTTTGGTT
>CANMGM010000254.1 GCA_947497195.1 Bacteroidota bacterium | reverse complement strand
AGCGTCTGCAATTCGGTTTGCATACGTTTAATTTTATCCTGCACAACGTTTTTCTGCTGAAAGAGTTTGTCTTTTCCTTCAGGCTTTGCACTTAAATTATTCCGGCGCCCATCCGCCCCGCGCGGCAAGCAAGAGCGGAAAAAGCAGCGCAATAAAAACAAGACTGTGTGAGGCGCGTTTTCCTTTGTTCCAATTCACATGTTCAGCGTTTGGAATGAAACGAAGTAAGCGCAGCCCGAAGATGAAAAACAGCACAATTCCTATTAGACCGCCAATGAGCTGCAGTGTAGATGCTGTATGATAAACTTCCGCCGGATTTTGTAAGAACCAGATAGCCTTGTAATTGAGTTTCTGATTCCATTCGGTATATAAGGGTAATTCGGCAATGTGAATGATACAGCTTATGGCAAGCAAGAACACGCTTAAGCCATTAACAAGCCTGCTCCAAAACCGGCTCATTCCCCAACTGGCGAAATAAGTAAACAGCAAGACCGGGATCACAAAATATGCGGCGGTGGCTAAATCAACCCTGAAACCCGAAATGCCTGAATATGCTTGTTCGGTGATTCCCGCACCATTTATTTTCTCGTGTTGATAGAGGATGAAAACGATGCGCCCCAGGTTGAAAATCAAAAGCCAGAATATGAAGTATAGGCTCGTTATGCGAACCAAGGGATGGATTTTTGAGAAGCCCGATTGAAGCTTTCCGGCAATCATTTCCCTTTTTTCTTCACCTCTTCGACGTAACGTCCGGCGAGTATATCGTCGTAGAAGGTTTTGTTTTTGAGGATTTCCACAGCCTTCTTTAGTTCTTCATCCTTGGCAAACGAATTTTCGATGCGGCCACGCTGGTAATAATAGCGGCTCACAATTTCGTCGGCCAGCAATTCCGAAATCTCTGTTTTTGCTTTTTGGATATCCGCTTTTTTATCGCGCAGCATTTTATCCTTTAAGGCATTGTACTCCTGCTGTACCGATTCGAAATACTTCTCTTTTTCGGCGGCCTCTTTCAGTTTGCTGAGCAGTTCCTCGCTTTCCGTTTCGTATTTAATTTCCTTGTCGCCGATATATTTCACAAATGCTTCGAAGATGTTATCATTAACAGCAAACGCTTTGGCTGCAGGTATTTCAGTATTCTTCAGGCGGTAGTCGGTGGCAAAATCAAACAGCACATTTTCGCCGGCTATTGCGCGTGTAACAGGCGCGAATTCCTGAAGCGGAAGCGAAACATCCGGGTTAACCCCCCCGCCATCATACACCTTTCGTCCGTTGATGGTCTTAAATTCCCGAATCAGCGAATCGGGCACCATGCCTACTGAGCCGTCTTCGTTGCGGTGCGAATAGTCTTTCGCTTGTATGCATCGACCGCTTGGGATGTAATATTTTGACGTGGTGATTTTGATTTGTGTGTTGTAGGTAAGCGGCCGCGATGTTTGTACCAAGCCCTTTCCGAACGATCGCTGCCCGATAACCACGGCGCGATCCAAATCTTGCAGTGAGCCGCTCACAATTTCTGCCGCCGATGCTGAAGAACGATTTACCAGCACAGCAACCGGTAGGGTTAAATCGACCGGATTGTTCATCGATTTATAGGTTTTATCCCATTCTTTTACTTTCCCCTTGGTACTTACTATGTCGATGCCTTTATCCACAAACACGTTTACAATATTGATGGCTTCGCGCAAAAGTCCACCCGGATTGCCGCGCAAATCGAGTACGACACCTTCGAGCGAAGGATTTTCCTTTAGTTTCGTTAATGCATCGCGCACTTCGCGCCCGGCATCTTCTGTAAATCCGGTGAGCTTTATCAATCCGATTTTATCGTCAATCATCCCGAAATACGGAACGTTTTTCACTTTAATCTCCTCGCGGGTAATCGTTTTCTCAATTGGCATCTCGGTTCCGGGGCGCTGAATTAGAATTTTAACCGGGGTGTTGGGTGTTCCTTTCAGGAATTTCACCACATCGGATGTCGATTTTCCCTTGGTCGATTTTCCTTCAACCTCAAGAATTACATCGCCAGCCATGAGGCCCGCCTTTGCTGCCGGTGCATCTTCGTACGGCTCCGAAATAACGATGTAATCGTCTTTTGTACGAATTAAGGCGCCAATGCCTCCGTATTGACCGGTAGTCATGAATCTGGCATCTTCGATATCATCTTCTGGGATGAAATTCGTGTACGGGTCAAGCGATTCGAGCATGGCATCGATGCCCGTTTTCATCAAATCTCCCGGTTTTACTTCATCAACATAATACAGGTTGATTTCGCGAAACAGCGTAGTGAAGATGTCGAGATTTTTCGAGATCTCGAAATAATCGTCCCTGAAACTCAATCCGCTGATTGCGGTTATGATAACGATTGCGGGAGCGGCAATCCACTTAAAGCGTTTTTTCATAGCATTCAATATTAATGTGTTAAGGCACCGGATCGTAACCGTGCCCTCCCCAAGGATGACACCGAAAAATCCGTTTCAGGCTCAGCCAGCCGCCTTTGAGCGCACCGTATTTTCGCACTGCTTCAATTCCGTAATGCGAGCAGGTGGGATAAAATCTGCACGAAGGCGGGAGGGCAGGGGAGATGTAGCGCTGGTAAAGTGTAAAGATGTAAATGATCAGTTTACCCGGCAGCTTTGTCATGAACCTGAAGCGTTAAACGTTGTAAAAGTAGGATTATTTTACGATGAATTTCCTGCGAAGGCATTGCTTCTTTACCAATAAAAATAAGCATGAATTTCAGGCTTCGCTCATGTTGCAGAAGCGCGGCCTTTAGATGCGTGTTATTTAGTCTGAACGCTTCACGGCAATGACGCTTGATGGAATTTCGGTCATGCGCCTTGCGAAACCAGCGTTTGGGAACAACAATGCCGAATTTAAGCGGCGCCTCATGCACATTGCCGGGCGAAAAGGAATACACCACTTTAAATGGGTGCTCATATAATTTGCTTCCTTCAGAGAAAAGAGCATCAAGGACGTTTTTCCCACGTAGGATTTCCGATTTGGGAAGTTCAAACACGTGCTTAACGTCCTTTATTCACCACCTTGAGGTAGTTTTCGATGGCCATAGTCATCGAAGGCGCCTGCGGCTGCGGAGCATTGATATCGAGAATCAACTCGGCTTCGCGCACTGCGGCGGCGGTGGTTTCTCCGAAAGCGGCAATGCGCGTGTTGTTCTGTTTGAAGTCGGGGAAGTTCTGGAATAAACTCTTGATGCCCGAAGGGGAGAAAAACACGAGCATATCGTATTTCACATCCGAAAGGTCGCTCAAATCGCTGCAAACGGTTCGGTAAATTATAGCCTTCGTATAGTTGATTTTGTGCTCGTCGAGGATTTCAGGAATCTCGTCTTTGTGAATATCGGAGCACAGCAACAAGAATTTTTCTCCCTTGTTTTTCTTAATTACATCGATGAGTTCGATGAATTTCTGGTTTCCATGAAATATTTTCCGTTTGCGGAACTGTACATATTTCTGCAGGTAGTATGCGGTCGATTCGCTGATGCAAAAATACTTCATCGACTCGGGCACAACAACGCGCATTTCGGTACAAAGGCGGAAGAAATTGTCGACCGCATTTCGGCTGGTAAGGATAACTGCGGTGTGGTCGAGAATGTTGATTTTCTCTTTACGGAACTCCTTAGCTGATATGCCTTCTACATGAATGAACGAGCGGAAATCGATCTTTACATTCATTTTTTTTGCCAGGTCGAAATATGGTGATTTGTCTCCTTCCGGCTTGGGTTGTGTAACAAGGATTGTTTTCACCCGCTGCTCTCTTCCTGCTGATCCCTGCTGCTCTTCTGTCTGCAAATTT
>CANMGM010000253.1 GCA_947497195.1 Bacteroidota bacterium | reverse complement strand
TTTGGGGCGATAAAGTTGACGCATTACGCCGTTTTCAGGTAGGCGATGATGTGCGTGCTAGCATTAACGTCGAATCGCGCGAATACAACGAGCGTTGGTACACCGAAGTACGCGCCTGGAAACTCGATCCGGCATCTGCTGCTCCTCAGGCAGGCGCGCCATCGTATGCCCCGCAATCTGCGCCGGCTTCGTATGCATCTAGTCCATCATCTTCTCCGGCAGTACCCGCATTTCAGCCGGTGAGCAACGAAAATAGCGACTTCTTCAAGTCCGACAGCGAAACCGACGATCTGCCCTTCTAAGGCATGCTCAATACGGTTTATCCATTTCTTAGCGCTTTGGCGCAAAACAATCACCGCGAGTGGTTCGAAAGCCACCGCGGTGATTATGATTCTGCGCGTAAGCAAGTCGCACAATTTGCCACAGAAATGCATGCCGGGCTTGTTTCGTTCGACGCATCGCTTTCGGTTTGCAATCCGGCCAAATCGGTGTTTCGCATTTACCGCGATACACGCTTCTCGAACGATAAAACGCCATACAAAAACAATATGGGATTTTGGTTCTCCGCTGCACCAAAAAGCAAGGTTGGAGCCGGATACTATGTTCATTTACAACCGGGCGCGAGTTTTATAGCTGCCGGAGTTTACATGCCACCAGCAGCCGAATTGCAAGCCATTCGCCAGGAAATCTATTTCAATGGCGATAGCTTAGAGGCAATCCTCCGTCAGAAGTCTTTTAAAAAGATATTTGATGGACTGGAAGACCATCGCCTGAAAACGTCGCCCAAAGGTTATCCGAAAGAACATCCTCACATCGAATTATTGCGTCAAAAAAGCCTTGTAGTGTCTAAAACGTACGATGATAAATCGCTCGGAGCAGCTGGTATGGTCACGAAGATAGCATCCGATTTGGGTGCAGCAGCCCCCTTGGTTTCTTTCATCAACCAAGCGATTCAGCTGGGCGATGAATTATAATTTGCTATCGGTAAAGCGAAAATACTGTCAATAAGGCTTTCTTCAGATTCGCTTAATCCATAGTTGCATAGCCAAGCAGCAAGCCGCCAAGCATCATCAACACCATTATTGCAATGGTTGAAAGAATAAGGCGCTCATCTTGATTTAATTTTCTTTTTACTTTTTTCGGGATATTTTGCACAGGCTGAATTGTAGCCGATTTCTCAGGCACTATTTTCATTTCACAATCCTCATTGATTTCAGGTTGAATCAACGATGCAGGAATGTCTGTCTCAACCTTTTCGATTTTTTCAAACGCGCTGTAGGCTAGGCTGGGAGCAAGGTTCTCTACATATGGATTGGTGCTGAATTGAGCAGCAACAGATGCTGGCTTTTTTTCGGATGTATCCTCTGGGTTTCTAAGCTCAGGAAATACAATTTCAGGAGCTTGAATTTCAATAGTTACAACATCAGGTGCCGAAACAAGATCGGTTAAGGGCTTTTCTTCTGCTTGCGTTTCGGATACAATCTCAATTCGTTTTTCGAGTCCCAGCAATTCCTCCCATTCAAGGCGCGTAAAGCCTATCTGCAATTCATCGCCGGAATTTAAACGTGTCTTATCGATACGTTTTCCGTTGACAAGCGTTCCGTAGCGTGTTTGTTTGTCTTCAATCCAATATTCGCCATCCAGCTGATGGATTTCGCAATGAAATTCCTCACCTGCGCGATCGCTTAAAACGAAATCGTTGCCCGAATGTCTGCCGATGCGAAACACTTTCTAGAATTTAACGGTGGTTTCAATGCTTCCGAAGCGAATTCTGTCGCCCGAAATTAAAACACGCTTGCGAATACGTTCGCCATTTACAAAGGTTCCATTTGTGCTGCCTAAATCCTCAAGTTCGAATCCCGGCGCAGTCTTTCGAATTACAGCATGACTTCCTGTAACCGTTTGTTCGTTAATCTGAATATCGTTGGTGTCGTGCCGTCCAATTTTGGTTGCGTCCCGGTCTATTGAATGGGTGTTTGTTCTGCCGCCAAGACTAACAAGCAATACAGACCCACTTTTTTTAGGAGTTTTAACTTCGATTGTCTCCGGTCGCGATACGGTTTCAACTTGAATGCGCGGTCCCACCATCGATTCTACTGTACCTGGACTCTCAGATCGTTCCTGAATAAATGAATCATCGGGTGCATTCAAATCAAGATTTCCCGCGGGCTTTCTTTTATTAACCACATTCACGACCACCATGATAATCACCACAAATACAAGAATGCCGATAGAAATCCACAAATACTTTTTATAGTCTTCAGATATTCCTGTATCGGAAGTAGGCAATCCGGCCGTGAAAATTTGTCGCGCACCATTGTAATTCAAATCGATCTTTGCTGCGTTCGGATTTAAATCGTTGAATGCTGTAAACGAAATTTCATAATACGCATCGCGCATGCCATCGGGGGCCTGAAGATTGAATATGTCTGTAAGCGCATTTGCAATATCACTTCGACTGCGGCATGTCGAATATTTCCCTCCGGTCTTGCGGCTAATGTTATCAAGTCGTCCGGGATTGTAAGCACTATCTGTGGGTAAAATAGTGATTGAATGTATAGGCAGTCCCATTTCTTGGGCACGATTGATCGTTCTCGCTGCTGTTTCGCCGAACGAACTGTTGTTTTTTCCGGCCGATAATACGATTACCACCTTATGGCGCGGCAGGTCACTATTTTTTGAAATATACTCAAGACTTTTAATGATGTTGTGGTAAAGATCCGAACGCTGCCCTGTGTCTGCAATTGCCGAAAGCCGCGTACCGAAGGCTTCGCGAAGCACTTTGTGCGAGGTGGTAAACTCCGGATTCAAGAGATTAAAACCAATCGAATCAACTTCATAACTTCCAAAACTGGCTGCATTGAGGAGGTCTTCGCCCTGAAGCGCAGCCAGCGACGACATTAAGCCTTCCTTAAGCTCTGTGAGAGGCGTGCCATATAAAATCCCCGATGTTTCGACCAACAAGAACAATGCACGACCATTTACAGGTGCCGAACCGGGACTACTCTCGTTTAACTGATAGGCCAAAGAACGATTGTCCTGACTAAGTTTCAAAGCTGAGGAATCAAACTTCTTTTTGCCGGAGTATATAATTTGCGCCTTAATTATAGGAAACGCAGAGGAATCAATAGAGAGAATCTGCAATTCCTGTGCTTGCATGTTGCCTGCAAAAAGGAGCAAAATCGAAAGCAATATTCCAACCTTTCTTGCCCAAAAACTGTACATTCCTTTTATTTTCACTTGTTCGGCGAAATCCGACATTTCATTCTAATTTTAGAACAAAGATGAATTTCTCGTTTGCCGTACAAAATTGCAAAATGCTATATGAACTTTGTAACAAATTCTGCCCAGTTATAAACAGACTTATTTACAAATTGGCTGTGTAAATTCTTTACATGGTCAAGTGGTTTCACTTGTGCATGAATGATGTACTTTTTATCTTGCCCACATGTTTAGATATAGCGCAATTCTTGTTTCGTTGTTTATTTTCCAAGTGGCAATAGCCCAGTATAGTTATCCCGAACCACGCATTAATCCTGAAGATCCTTCGCTTCCTGAATGGGTAAAGGAAATGTATAGTTCCAATCCGGATGTGTACCGCGTTGATGCCGGCCGCGATCGGTATTTTGAAGCACATAACAACAAACACGATGTGTATACCCGATGGTACAAGCGCTGGAGACGATACATCGCACCGTTTGTAAACGAGGCAGGACTTATTAGCATGCCTACTGCTTCCGAGCGTTTAAGAGCATCCAATCGCCATTCGGGAAAGCGCGATGCAGGAGAATGGTCTTTCCTCGGACCCAACCGCCATT
>CANMGM010000252.1 GCA_947497195.1 Bacteroidota bacterium | reverse complement strand
CCGGATTAATTTCGGTCGATTCTCCTGTTAGACGCTGTGGGTTATCCGAGCTCGGGTCTCCCTCTTTTCCTTGTATTTGAGCACAATTACCCAAAAGAATGGTAAGCGAAATCCCCAACAGGAAATTTAGCAAATGTGCTTTTATATTTCTCAACATAATATTTATCCAATTTATGACTAATTAATTCAGTATTTTTTCAAAGGCTCTTCAATAATTTATCACCGACAAATCGATCAACGTTAAGAATCGTTGTTTAGTCTTGTAGCCAAGCATATCCTTTCATTATTTTGTCTTCTTTTTGGTAAGGCCTATCATCACTCCAAAATCGCCGCCGGTATCGGATAGGTTTTTCTCGGGGAGGTACATTTTTGAAACATAACCATCGAGGTACAAAGCATTTTTACACCCTTTTGCTTTAAAGAAATCTGCAAAATCGTACATGTTAACTTCAGTCCTTGAAATGGCAAAAATGATTTTATTGTCGAGCAAAATGCCAACGCCATTTCGAATATTTATTTTAGTTGAGCCTTTGGTAAATTCGGTATTTATTTTACCCTCAATTACAAGCATTGGCCCCGACTGGGTAGCATATGCGATAGTGTTATCCAGAACGAAATTCGATGTCTTGCATATAAACGGCATATTGTTACGCGTTGTGTAAAACACTCCATTCGGCTTCACATAAAAATTACCGGCTCCTTTGGCGGTATTTAGTTTCTTTTTTACGGTGCCGTTTTGAATGAACAGTCCCAAGGGATGCCAATTTGCCATAAAGATGCCGCCATTCATTGCAAAAACCAATTGCTCGCCTTTACCTTCTACGTGTTTTTTTAACTGTTGAATGCTGCGCATAATCTCTCCGTTGTCGTTCTTCCAGTACATTTCCAAGTGCTGGTATTTAAGATCAACCGTGTAGGATACAATTTTCTCTTCGGGCGATATTGCATTAAAAGCAAACGAAGCGACCAAGGTTAGAAGTAATGCAGATAAAAACACGAATGCCGTGCGCATAATTGTTGAATTCATCGGCATGCTATTTTTTAGGTCCATTTTATAGTCTTAAATTGGCTCATCGTTTTCGCGGGGATGCTTGTCGCGCATTGAATTTGCGATTCGCTGTAAATTCAATATAATGCTAACAAATCCTGCAATAAAGGAAAAACAAAAAACAAAGAAGGAAAACAGGAACATTACCGGCGTTGTCGACTTTCGATCTAAGAATTGATCGCCAAACATGATTTCTAGGAGGCCCATAATCCAGAAAAAACCAACAAAAAGCAAGGAATAAATGGCCGATTTGGTGGCAAATTTTTCGAGTCTTTGAAAACGCATAGTTTAAGTTTAGTGGGGTTTGGAATTATTCAGAACACTTCTTTCGATTATCGTTTTCCTGTTTATAAAATCAAATAATCGGTTAATAATTATCCTCCTGTAATTTGCATTATTAATTTGATGCAATTCACGTTGATTCAATACTAAAAACCCAATTAGCCTACCGAATCTGCATTAAATCCGGATACGGAATCAACATCTCACACACCGAAGCCACGTGGTCCTTCATGATGAGCGATAAGCCCACTATCAAAGCTGCCGAGATAATCGCTGTTGGGATGTTGTTGTTGCGTATTTCTTCCCATTCGTTTACCCGTGTGAGCTGAAATAAAATCAGGATGCCCGCAGCAATAACCATCAGCGAAAAGACCATCCCGATGGCCAGGAATATCAGCACATAGCCAATGCTGGTGCTGATGGTGGTTGTGTTCACAACATCCTGATTCAAAAAACGAATGGCGTTGATGCCCGGACCAATTACCGAAGCCATGAGCAGCGAATTGCCCAGTAGAACACCAGCCTTTACCGTTGCGTATGCCGTGTTCATTTCTGCGAGTTTGAAGACTTTTTTCAGATACGCATGCATGAGGCGGTAAACCAAAAAAAGACTTACGATTCCGATTCCGAATGCAACCGCCGATTGAAGAATGATGAGATAATCCATATTTTATTGATTGTTAAAGAGTGCGATATTCCAGTTGTTCATATTTCCGTGCGATGGACTCAGCATGCCGAGCCTGAAGCCCTTGGCCGTTAATTCGACCGCCGCGTGACGAAAGCCTTCGATTGTTTTCGAGTTCTGTGCGCTGCCACCCAATCCAACACCCAGCACCGAATGCCCGTAAACGTCGCTCACCCAGATACTCGCCGGAATGCCCAACCGGCCCAGTAAGGTGTATGCAAGCAAACTGCGCGTGTCGCAATCGCCTTTGAGGGTGTGAATGAATTCGTAGGGCGACTGCACCCCAGCAATAATTCCGGGTAAACAAGGCTTTCGGTCGGCATGGTAGTCTTGGATGAATCCTCCGAGCTTACTTGCTTCAGCACAAGTTCCGTCGTGGATGAGGCAATATGGAATTTCCTGAATGAAGGTAATTACCATCTCGGCGGTTTGGGATGGATTTAGCTTTTTAGCATCGCGCTGTTTGAAAAATACCTGCGTTAGCGAATCAAGTTTGGGATTATCACGCGTCGAAAATTCGCTGTACACGCTATTCCAGTACTGCAGGGCATCATCGGTTTGCGGATTAGCAAAAGCTGCGTGCAGGCGCTGCGATTGCTGGAACTGCTTCGATGAGGTGGTATAACGGGCATCGTAGCGATTGGAGATAAAATCGGCCCAGTTGATTGCGTGATCGGTGAGGTAATCCCAGGTATCGACCGGTGCGAGGGTATCTTGCTTCGGATTGAGCCGCGGTTTGCCCGATTCGCTGCTGCCGTCTTCGGTGCGAACGCGTTCGTCTTTCTGCCAGCGATTGCGCATCACCTGACTAATCGTTCCGATAAATGCAAAAAGCAAAAACAGGTAGAAGCTCCATTTCAACAAGGTTCCCAAAATGCTGAAACAGCCTTTCAATCCGGCTGCACCTGGCAGTGGTGTAAACGCGTTGCTGTTAGTTGGGATGTTCGGTCTTACAATTAAGTCGGGAACTTCGATGGTTGTAGCTTCCGGACGACCGGCGGTGATTACATCAGGATTTTGCTGCACCACCAAAGGCTCAACTGCCTTACGTTCGATATAATATCCAACGGGAACCGAAAAATAAATCTCTCCCTCACTCAAGCGGTACTCGGCGTTGATGTGCTGATGCTTTGATTGACGAACATAGCCTTGGTGAAGATTGCGGTTCCCACTGTGTTCGCGCAACACAACGTGTTCGAGATCTTCCGAAAAAGCCGTTTGATCATCGGCCACAATTACCACATCGCTAGCACCGCGCTGAAAAACGCGTCCCAATTTCGTTTTCTTGCGGGCCTCGAGCAGGGGCATGTACACATAATCGCCCACTTTTTCGCTGTCGTAAATGCGGCTGTCCAGCGGCTGTACCTCGCGAATCTCAATGGCATCGAAGCGCAAGCCGTAGAAGGTATGCGTGTGCACACTCTGCGGTTTCTCGGGCTTTAACCAGGCCCGGTATCTTCCTTTGAAATGCTTGTAAGCGTTCATGGATTCGGACTGGGTTTTTCGCTGCGTTTAGTTTCGGTGGTCTCGGTATTTTTCAATTCCACTTCCACACGACGGTTGATGGCGCGGGCTTCGATGGTCTGATCGCGGGTTTTGGGCTGCGATTCGCCAAATCCACGGGCTTCAACGCGCGAAGGTTCAACACCGAAGTTTATCAATACCTGACGCACGGTTTCGGCGCGTTCCTGCGAGAGTTTCAGGTTGGCCTGTGCATCGCCTACATCGTCGGTATGGCCTTTAATGAGTGCATTTATTTGCGGATGCGTTCCTAGGTATTCGGCCAACTCTTGGATAGACTGAATT
>CANMGM010000251.1 GCA_947497195.1 Bacteroidota bacterium | reverse complement strand
TATCGGCAAATTCGACTAGCGTATTGCTGGTAATGCCTCCTGATGCCTCGGTTTCGATGGAGTACTTGCCGGTAATGCGCAATGCTTCTACAATCTGGGCAGGACTGAAATTATCGAACATCACACGGCGAATTCCTCCTGCTTTACAGATTAGTTCTACGTCGGCAAGGCTTCGAGCTTCCACTTCGATATCGAGATTCAAATGATTGTTGGCGAGATAGTTTTTAACCCGATTGATGGCCTCTAAAATTCCTCCTGCAAAATCGACGTGATTGTCTTTAATCATGATCATATCATACAAACCCATGCGATGATTTTGGGCACCTCCGTGACGTACCGCCATTTTCTCGAAAACGCGCATACCCGGAGCTGTTTTGCGCGTATCGAGCAGTGTACCTTTTGTATGAGCGATGAGATTTACCAGCGCGCGCGTTTGTGTTGCAATGCCACTCATACGCTGCATACAGTTAAGCACAAGGCGTTCGGCTGCAAGAATGGAACGTGCCGAACCGGCAATGGTAAAAGCTACATCGCCCGGTGCAACTTCATCTCCGTCGTTCAATAAGGCATCAAACTGAAGCGAAGCATCGATGTGCTGAAAAAGAATCTGTGCGGCCGCAATGCCCGAAATAGTACCCTGCTGCTTAACCAGCAAACGCGCCTGTTTGGTTGCCGATTCGGGAATGCAAGCCAAACTGGTATGGTCGCCGCCGTCGATGTCTTCGTGAATGGCAAGTTTAACCAGTTCGTCGATTAAGGCCTGTTCGTGCGCACTGAACAATGCTGATTCAGGATTCGTTTTCAATGCTGAGTTGCTGTATAAATGACTGATTACCGATTTTTTTTATAAGAAAATACACCCTGAAATGCTGAGCTGCGGTGCTGGTGTATGTGCCAATTCCGTAGGGGGTTGCGGTATTTCCGGTAGATTTCGATTTGAGGATAAAACTGCGGGGCGGATTTTTGAGGAAGAACCCGCGCAAAACCTGTTCGGCCTGAGCTCGGCTATACATTTCCTGTTTGCCACTTACGGTAAGGTCGATTGTATTGCCAAAGTGTTTGGCCAAATCACGTGCATTTCCTTGGCGCAGAGCCGATGCAACCTCACCAGTAATGTCACTAAGGTGCAGACCGAAACTAAAAATACATGCCAGAATTAATTTCATGAAAAGCGCGTCGCAAGGTGCAAAAATAAAGCCATTATATGTTTTTGACCTAATAGCCTCTCTTCAATCGCGTAAAATATTTTGTTGAGATTACCGAACTTCGACCAAGGAAACGTGCCAAAGCAATCTCACAACAAATAAGGCCCAGTAAGAATAAAACGATTGCAGCTTTTAACGATTGCAAAAATTGCGGGAAGTACCACCCTGCGTGTTGGAGAAGGTGTTTCCGTCTGTATTTTCAAGATCCTCTCCGCATAATTCGTTCAGACTAAGCGTGTCTTTCACTCCAAGTGAATCTGTAACTTCTGTAAAGCAATCGGCGCATTCTTCTTCTTTTTTACAGGATGCGGCTCCAAGTATTGCAGCAAATACGATTAAAGGAAAAATCTTTTTCATAATTCGGGAGATTAATTCTGCAGGTGAAATTAGGCGAATTTTCGGTATGGTCAAATTTACAAATCAAATCAATCACCAATTGTTTCGCGCACCTGGTATTGGTTGCGGTCTGCACTGTTTCGCGATATCAACTCTCCAAGGAATCCGGCAAGAAACAATTGCGTTCCGATGAGCATCATCAACAAACCGAAAAAGAAAATTGGGCGTTCGGTCATACGGTATGCCTGGTGAAAAATCTTTGCATACGTTAGGTATAGGGCAATGATGAATCCAATCGAAAAGCTTATTGTGCCCAAAAGTCCGAATAAATGCATGGGGCGTTTGCCGAATTTGGAAACGAATGTGATGCTCAACAGATCGAGGAAGCCATTGATGAAGCGTTCCCATCCAAATTTCGTAGTGCCGTATTTACGTGCCTGGTGCTGTACGACTTTCTCGCCAATTTTTTTAAAACCGGCCCATTTTGCCAACACCGGAATGTAGCGGTGCATCTCGCCGTAAACCTCGATATTCTTTACAACATCAGAGCGATAGGCTTTCAAGCCGCAATTGAAATCGTGCAGGGATATACCACTCATTTTACGCGCTGCCCAGTTAAAAATTTTAGTCGGCAATGTCTTGGTAATCGGATCGTACCGCTTTTGCTTCCAACCCGAAATGAGGTCAAATTTTTCCTCCGTGATTAAGCGGTATAGTTCCGGAATTTCATCAGGACTATCCTGCAAATCGGCATCCATGGTAATAACCACATTGCCCTTTGTGGAAGCAAAACCTACATTTAAAGCGCCCGATTTCCCGTAATTGCGCCGAAAGCGGATGCCTCTGAATTGCGGCATGCGACTGTGAATTTCATCGATTACTTCCCAGCTGCGGTCGGTACTTCCGTCGTCGATAAAAATAACCTCGTAGCTGTAACCATTGGCCTTCATCACACGGTCGATCCATGCCGAAAGCTCCGGAAGCGATTCATCTTCGTTATACAAGGGAACTACAACAGAAATATCGAGCATTATTGTGTGTCTTTATCGAAGGAGTTATCGGGATCCTTACGCAGAAAAATAGAAGCAACCAGGCTGATTAGCAATCCCGATACCCCATATTGAAAAATCGGGCCGTATCCGTAAGCCCATGGATTTGATCCCTCCTGAATTTGATCCATTAATTTTTCGATTTGCTCATCGGGCATGCCGCTCGATTCCATAGCCTCCTGTGTTTGAATGAGGTATTCGTCGATAAATGATTTATCGATGACCAATACCAGCAAAAGCATGAACGCGCCGTACAATAATCCGGCTGCGAGCGATGAAATAGCCCCAATTCGCACGCCTTCGCCGTAACTTAACCAACCATTGAGGTAATGTTCCCGGAAATCGCGAATAAGCCATACAAGCCCTGCAATGAAAAGCGAACCTGCCAGAATTGTAAATACGAATGAAATGTATAATCCGGCCAAGTATTGGATGGTTTGAACGCCAATAAGCATCAATCCCAGATAAACTCCATAACGTGAAGCAGCCTGGAAATGAGGATTCGAATGCGTTTGTTCTTTTGTTTCCATGAACTCGATTTTATGCAACAAAGATAATCGGGTATTTTAAAGCGACGAACATTCGGTTATTATTTGCGGCAACCACACGAATGCCCCTGAAAACAGCCGGTTTCCTCGTGAAATTTGAAGTCGGCATTCCCCATTTCGCGCTCAAAATAAAAGGGCATCCGCGATTTATTTCCGGTAAATTGTTCCTGCATGCTTAAAGCATCGAAGAGGCGGCCGTTAGCAATGGTGTACCGAATGCTTCCGATATGGTCGATGTTCTCAAGCGGATTGGCATCGAGCACTAGGAAATCGGCTAACTTACCCGCTTCGAGCGATCCCAATTCTTTTTCCATGCCAATGTAATACGCGCCGTTGTATGTCGCCGAACGCAAGGCCTGCATGGGTGTCATGCCGCCCGATGCCAGCATTTTTAACTCCCAATGCGCACCCAATCCCTGAATTTGGCCGTGTGCACCCAGGTTTACCTTAACGCCCGCATCGGCCAGTTGCTTGCACGATTGCGCCACGCGGATGTGGCCGTTTGCATACTCCTCATCGGGAACCATCGTACGGTGGCGTGCACGCGGATCGACCAAAGCACGCGGCGTGAAGTTCATCAAACGCTCGTTTTCCCAAACATTTTCGTTCTGGTAGTGGAAGTACTCTCCGTTCATTCCGCCGTAATTTACGATCAGGGTTGGCGTGTAACCTGTTCCGGAGGAAGACCATAAACTCACCACATCTTTGTAAATATCG
>CANMGM010000250.1 GCA_947497195.1 Bacteroidota bacterium | reverse complement strand
TTTTCGATGCATCGAAATGCTAAATTTGAAAACGCTGAAATCTATTGTGATAAGAAAACTTTCGCCTGAAGAAATAAGAGAACGACTTGAACGGAATCTTCCTGGCGCTGAAGCACAGTGGCGAATGGCTCCGGCCGGACGGTCTTCAACACAGAGTATAGATTCGCGCAAGGCCGCGGTTTTGATTCCCTTACTATTGGATGTTGAATCGCCTTCTGTTATTTTAATACAACGAACAGAATATTTAGGCGTTCACAGCGGTCAATTTGCCTTTCCGGGAGGAAAATTCGATGAAGGTGAAGATCTTCCTTCGAAGGTTGCGCTGAGGGAAGCCGAGGAAGAGATTGGGCTTCGAGCCGAACATTGCAGCATTTTGGGGCACCTTAGCTCGCTGTATATTCCGGTTAGCCAGATGCATGTTTTTCCGGTTGTTGGCTCAATCGGCAATATCGTTAATTTAACACGAAACGAGCGTGAAGTTCACGCGATACATACGATTCCGCTAGCGCATTTTTTTGTACCTGAAAACATTGGAATATTCGAGCCGCCCAGCATTCAACGATCTGTTCCGGGCTTTCGTTTGGAATCTGGCATTCTGTGGGGAGCCACAGCGATGATGCTTTCGGAATTGCTGGATGTCTTGGAACCGAAATTATGGCGCCAATTGTCGGAGCGCTACCTTAATAATGATTAGCATCAAAACAGAGGCGCCAATAATGATGGCAATAATTCCGGCATTGGAATAATGCGCTTTATGGGTGCGCTTGTCTTTACGGAAGGAGAATGCCAAAACAAATGCAAACGCAATCATAAACAAAGCAGCAAAGATCCAGTGACCGGGGCCGATGTTCATGAAAAGAATCTCTTAAACGAGTGATTAATGGCGAACAATAAAACGCCCGGAATACACAGGGATATTATCACAAACTAAGCTGTAGAAGTATACTCCGTTTGAGAGGGAAATAACAGGAAAATTCAATTTCCCCTCATTCCCGGTGATGCTTTGGGTACTTACCTTCTGGCCGAATGCATTGTAGATAATCAGCACATTTTCCGCATTGTTTTTGGAAGGCAATTGAGAATAAGTAATTGAAAAATTCTCGATTGCCGGATTGGGTCCTGCAGAAATTAAAATAGGCGTTTTATTTTCAGACAATCCCAATGTAGATGGGGTAAATATAGCATCGAGCATTACAGAATCGTTTGGATTGTCTTGCAGAAAGAAAACATATTTAATGTTCACATCGTCAAGAACTCCATTATTTTTATAGTAGCCATGAAATTCTTCGCGGATTGTATTAGCTGCAATTGCAAGTGGAGCAGGAGATACAATCGTGCTTGTGCCGTAGCATTGTGTCCAACAGAAAAAATTTTGAGCGCCTCCAGCCATTGCAGGAGCAATTTTCTTAGCGAGTACATTTACTGACTCTCCGCTTAAATTCCGCACGTCACAATTGAATGTAATCGCCTCGAAATCAGCATCCCAATAGTTTCCATTAATTCCCTCAATTTGAAGAGTCTGAGCAAAAATGCTCATGAAGTTAACTAAAATCGCAACCGTCAAAAGACTAAAATTTTTCATGTTTTTTTCTTTGAATTAAGGAAAAGCAAATATGCTAAATAATTCGGAAAAAGGCCTAAATAAACCGAAAAAATAAGGGCAAGCGATCTCAATAGCTTGCAAAGTTGAGGATTCTCGATTACTCAAAAGTTAAATAAGGCTAAAGACACTTGACAATTGAAAAATTAATTCTAGTTTTGAACTTTCACAAAATTCAACTCAAACCATTTCATTTATGAAAAAACTTTTTACATCTGCTTTGCTTTTGGTTATTGGGGCATCGGGATTTTCACAATCACAACGTCTTGTTTTGATTGAGGAAGGTTCAAATGCATCTTGTCCGCCTTGTGCCGCTCAGAATCCGGCATTTAACACCTTGTTGGAGGCCAATTCCTCAAAAGTTGTATCACTTAAATATCAGTGGGATTTTCCGGGATATGATCCAATGAATGAACACAATCCATCAGAAGTAGCAACTCGTTTTGAAACCTATTATGGGCAAAATGGTGTTCCTACTGCTATGTTGGATGGTACAGTGCCTACTTTTGGTGGGAATCCCTATGACGGAGCTCCTGCAGGATATACAACCGCTCTAATCGATGAACGGTATGCGGTTCCGGCCTCTTTCGACATCAACTTAACGTATTCGTTAACGCCCGAAACGATTACAGTAAATTGCACCGCAACCTGCACACAGGCATCAAGTGGAACATTCAAACTTCGTTTGGCGGTTGTAGAAAAGCTTATCACATTTTCTACAGCTCCTGGGTCGAATGGGGAAACCGAATTCCATAACGTAATGAAGAAGTTTTTACCGAATGCTGGAGGAATTACAATGGCTGGTTCCTATGCAGTTGGCGAAACATTCACAACCACACAAACATGGGATTTGGCAAACGTTTATGATATAAATGAAATTGCTGTTGTGGCATTCATTCAGAATGATGCTAACAAGGAAGTAATGCAAGCGCAATTTGCTGAAGGCGTTCCTGTAACACCTGCAAACTCAATTGATGCTGTTGCTTCTTCAATTTCAGGTGTTAGCGGATTTAGCTGTGTTGGTTCAATAACCCCAACGGTAACTATTCAGAACTATGGTTCAACTCCGCTTACTTCATGCAATGTGAATTACGAAATCAACGGAACTACTGGGTCCATTCCATGGACAGGAAACCTTGCTTTCTATGAAACTGGAAGCGTTAGCTTAGGAACAATCAACTTTACACCAGACAACTCGAATGTATTAAATGTTACAACTGTGAGTCCGAATGGTGGTACAGATGAAAATACTGCAAACAACGAACAATCTGTTGAGGTCGGAATTGCTGGATATGCGTCATTAAATATCACTGTTGAAGTTAGAACAGATTATTATCCAGGAGAAACAAGCTGGGAGATCAGAGAAGATAATGGAACACTCGTAACCGAGGTTCAATATGTTGCAGGAACAGCCGACCAATTTGGAGGCGGCGGTGCTGATGCTACTACAACAAAAACTCATGAAGTAACTTTAGCCGCTAACAAATGTTATTCATTTAAGATGTTTGATAGTTATGGTGATGGAATGGGTTATACCGGTGGGGTTACTACCGCACCGCCATTTGGATACAAAATCCTTAACTCGACAGGTGCAGTTATTATTGAAGAACAAGCCACATCTTTCAATTTTGGTGACGAAACAGAAAATGCAATGCGCACCGATGCAGCATCTTCAATTGATAACAAAAATGAATTTACTGCGTTTACCGTATTCCCTAATCCAGCTACCAACAACTTAAACGTTGAAATTAGCCTTGAAAAGCCGGAAACAGTTAATATTGAGGTATTTGACATTCTTGGTCAGCGTGTAAAAACCGAACAAGTTAACTCTGTAGGTTCTGGCTTAACAACACTTACATTGAGTGTGTCTGACTTGGCAGCAGGTTCTTATACAATTCGTATCAGCTCTGATTCTGCAGAATCTGTAAAACGCTTTAACGTTTCTAAATAATTAATTGCCTCTTTATTTACAGAATAAAGAGTGAGTATTTTTAAAAAGCCGGGGTTTTTTCTCCGGCTTTTTTTATTTTAGCGTAATGAAAAAGATTCTGTTTTTACTTTTCCTTCCAGCCATTCTTGCAGCACAATCTTCTGAAAAGTCACGTCAACTTCCGGAGGTTATGCTCAAAACTCTCGACGGCAAATCCATTTCAACAGCCGATTTCAACAACGACGGCAAGCCTATCGTAATTTCTTTCTGGGCTACATGGTGCAAGCCCTGCGTTAACGAGTTGACGAATATTTCAGATTTGTATGATGAATGGAAGGAAAAGACCGGTGTAAAACT
>CANMGM010000249.1 GCA_947497195.1 Bacteroidota bacterium | reverse complement strand
GTTGAATTTCTACGCCCGAAATTGATCCGGTACGCGGACCAAATGCATAAACGAAGTGATTGTGAGCCCTTAGCTGAGTAACGGCCTTAAATGCATAGCGATCGGAGTTTGGACTTGCGCCTACAACTAAGGTAATTGGGTTGATAGAAGAATTTGACATAAAGGGGCTGCAAATATCCGATTTTGCATGATACCGCGTATGACCAAAATCACACAGCAAACCTTAAAACACGAAATTTATCAATTTGTTTAAGTCCGTACCCTGATCAAGGGCACGATAAGAATCGATGAAAAATGCGCCAGATACAAACCGAATTAATCCTTCTCAGATTTGAGGATATCCCAGGTATGGTCGGCCAATAATTTTACCGTTGCCACAAATCGCTTGAACGAACGACTTCTTCCCCATTCGGTAGGCGAAACCATCGAAAGAAAGTGCTTGTCGTCTTCTTTTTCATATAAATGGTATACATGACCCACTAGCGGATTGAATCCCATTTGGGCCTGATAAATCCACAGCGAAATATCGGTTCGTGCCTTAATATCTTGTGCCTGCTTGTACAGCAATTCAATTTGTTCCTGAATCTGCCGCAATTGCATATCGGTTTGTTGCTCCATGGCAAGTAAAGCATTGCTTTTTACTTTGCCCATGTCGTCGGGTTTAATGACCCCACTGCTTAAGGTGTGCGCATACGGCAGTAATCCCGGGTTTTGTGCAACCTTATCAATATCGATTGGATTGATGAATTCTTCGTTTTCCACAACAGAGTAACATTAGAATGGATGAATTGTTTCGTTTTAGGTTTGATCCACGCCTTTCATCGAAAATGCGATGCGTTTGCGAACGAGATCTACCTCCTGAACTTTTACCCGAACATGTTGGTGGAGCTTTACAATTTCAAGTGGATCTTTAACAAATCTATCAGCCATTTCAGAAACATGCACAAGTCCATCCTGTTTTACACCAACATCAACGAATGCCCCAAATGCAGTTATATTCGTTACGATGCCGGGTAGCACCATGCCAATTACCAAATCTTCGGGCTTTCGAACACTGGAATCAAATTGTAAAATTTTCGTTTCTTTTCGTGGGTCGCGGCCGGGTTTTTCTAGTTCCAATACGATGTCTTGAAGCGTAGGCAGGCCAATTTCAGCATAGGCATATTTATTCAAGTCTATGCTTTTGCAGATTTCCTTGTTTCCAATTAATTCTGCCGGTGTTAAGTTGCAATCTTTGGCCATATGTTTTACCAAAGCATAGCGTTCAGGATGTACTGCACTATTATCTAAAGGATTATTTGAATCGGGTATGCGCAAAAAGCCCGCGCATTGTTCAAATGTTTTATTTCCCAGACGGGGTACATCCAGCAGTTGATTCCGATTTGAAAACGACCCGATTTTAGTGCGGTAGGCTACAATCTGAGATGCAGTTGTTTTATTCAACCCGGCAACATAGGACAAAACATGTTCAGACGCGTTGTTGAGGTTTACGCCTACTTGGTTTACGCAACTTCTTACCACATCTTCGAGCTGCTCGTTGAGTTTTTTTGCATCAATATCGTGTTGATATTGACCAACACCCACAGCTGATGGTTCAATTTTAACCAGTTCGCTTAAAGGGTCCTGCAACCTTCGGCCAATGCTTACTGCACCGCGTACCGTAACATCGTATTGCGGAAATTCATCGCGCGCTGTTTTGGATGCCGAATAAACGGATGCGCCACTCTCTGAAACCACGAAAACTTTTATGCCGGCGGGGAGGCGCATGCGTTGAATCAGCTGTTCGGTTTCTCTCCCTGCGGTGCCATTGCCAATTGCGACCGCTTCGATTTTATATGTTTCAATCAACTGATTTAGTTTAGCCATTGCCTGCTTATCTTGATTTTGAGGCGGATGCGGGTAAATAGTTTCGTTGTGTTTCAGATTCCCCGAAGCATCGAGGCAAACCAATTTGCAACCACTGCGAAAGCCGGGGTCAATTCCCATAACACGTTGGTTGCCCAGTGGTGGGGCCATAAGCAACTGACGGAGATTTGCCGCAAAAATGTTAACAGCAGCAGATTCTGCTTTTTCGCGCATGGTCGAAATGAGTTCGGTTTCCAGCGAAGGGGCAAGGAGGCGCTTGTAACTGTCGCGTAAAGATTCTTTTACACGTGCAGAAGCGGGTGTATTTGATCTGATTATTTTACGTGTGATAAATTCAAGCGACCTATCCTCATCCGGAAGTGCTGATACCCGTAAATAGCCCAAATCGTGGCCGCGCATAACAGCCATAAAACGGTGAGATGGGACCTTCCAACAGGGCTCCGAATAGGCGAAATAGTCTGAGAATTTCGCGCCTTCTTCGGCTTTCGATTTTACTACGGTGGATGTGAATATGCCGTATTTCTCGAATCGTGTGCGCAACTCCTGACGCAATTCAACATGTTCAGATATCCATTCTGCGATGATATCTGATGCACCTTGCAATGCTGCTTCTGTATCGGGCACATCTTTGTTGATGAATGCCCGTGCGAGTTCTGTAGGATTGCCGGGAAGTTGTGCGTAAATTTTCCGGGCAAGTGGCTCAAGTCCTAATGAACGGGCAATGGTTGCGCGCGTTTTACGTTTTGGTTTGTATGGAAGATAGACATCTTCGAGCTCTGTAAGTGATGTGGCTGCCTTTACGGCATCGATTAGTTTGATGTCGATAATTCCTTGCTCTGCTAGGGAGGATAGAATGGTATTTCTTCTGTCATCAAGTTTTGCGTAGTGCAGAAGCATTTCTTTTATCTGAAGGATTTTTTCTTCATCGAGCGATCCGGTTTGTTCCTTTCGGTAACGTGCAATGAATGGAACTGTTGAGCCATTGTCGAAAAGTGATGCAACGGCTTTAACCTGATTGTGCTGAATCCCCAGGGCATTCGCAATCCGTTCGGTATGTATCATGGGGCAAATATACATGCCTTTGTAAACGAGATTATAGTGAAATTCTGTTCGATAAATCCATTTCAGTGGACATGCCCCGAATTTTAACTCGGGGATATATAAATGAAAATTCCAACAACCAGCAACCAAAACGTTGGTGCTTGTTCAGTAGTCGATTATTTGCTTTTCGAAAATCTATTTCCGAAGTACAAAGCCTTAGCATTAACGCAAACGCGCCAGGGGTTGAAGGGGAAAGCCCGGAGGCAGTTGAGGCGAAGCCGAAATAGGCGAGGACTTGAACCGTAAAACCCGCTCGTGGCGCCCTTGAACCAGAAATTTGGGTGATTCACGGAATGGTTTAGCACATGGTTGCATTGGGGTCCGCCACTCCTCCTCCCCATACAGCAAAGTTACGACTCAAATGCCTAATTAGTCGTATATAAACGTTTAAAAACGGTTGTGCTATAAGTTGTTGAATATGAGTTGGATGGGTTGTTGAAACACGCCCACAATGGACACCTTAAAGGTGTTAATTCATGCGAATGTATTCAAAATGAACGGAGTAAGCTTAGAGCATGTACTGCCTATAAATTACCAACACACCAGTTCATATGATGGTTGGAAAAATACGCTTGGTACGTGAATATGGTTTTCGGAACCTTAAGCAGGCCATGGACACGTTTTGGCCCCCAATGATCTAAAATGTTTCCTTAATCTCCAATATAGGTTTCCCATTATTGTCCGCGCTTGTTATAAACAGGAATTCAGATTCAACGCCTAAGACATCAGTTCATAGAAATGTATCTTGTCTTTTCCGAAAAATGCGAGGTTTTGATTGAATTTCTGTAAGCAGTGAAAATTTCTGTGTTACGCGTTTTCTGTTCGTGTAATTGCCTATTTTTGCACTCGCTCGTAAAGCACGTGCGATTCACCAAATCTGCAGCCATGGACGATGATCAATATCTTTCGAACACAAAACCGCAGACTGGAAGAAATTCCAAAGG
>CANMGM010000248.1 GCA_947497195.1 Bacteroidota bacterium | reverse complement strand
TGAAATCCTGGGCTAGATTTGAAATCCTGGGCTAGATATGAAATCCTGGGCTAGATATGAAATCCTGGGCTAGATATGAAATCCTGGGCTGGATATGAAATCCTGGGCTAGATTTGAAATCCTGGGCTAGATATGAAATCTTGGGCTGGATATGAAATCCTGTGCTGGATTTGAACTCCTAATCGAAATAGCCCTATTATTTTCCGGGATTTGGGAAAGGAAAAAGTTAGAAAGTTGAAAGTTGGAAAGGAGGATGTTTGAAATTCAAGCTCCGGGCTTTAGCCCCGGATTTCAATAAATTCCCATAAAATATCCCTCGGATTTCAATCCGGGGATAAAAGATGCGATACAGGATACGGATTTGCATTTTGAGCGCCAACCCGCCAGGGATTGCAGGGTAAAGCCCGCAGGCCGCAGAGGCGAAGCCGAAGCGGCAGAGGACTTGAACCGGAAAGCCCGCCCGTGGCGGCCAAATTCAGGTTGTATGCCGAATATTTTGCGTGTAGACGCAACAGAATTGCGCGTAGGCGCAACATCACCTAAGTTGATCGAGTCTACATTTGCGATACAGATACAGTGCATATGTTCCCCGAAAGCCTGCTGCATTTCATATGGAAATTCCAATTATGGAATACAAAAGATTTGCGGCTCGCTTCAGGGGAACGATTGCTGGTGAAGCATCCCGGACGACACAATGCCGATGCCGGTCCCGATTTCAGTGATGCGCGCATTGAGGTTGATGGTTTGCTATGGGCCGGGAATATCGAAATACATACCCGTGCATCTGACTGGAAACGCCACCGCCACGATAGCGATTGGGCGTATAAAAACATCCTGCTGCATGTTGTCTGGACTTACGATAGCGATGTGATGGATGCACAAAATCGCCCCATTCCGGTATTGGTAATGAAATCATTCGTAGATGAAGGCATGCTCTCACGCTGGCTCGAATTATCGTCTTCAACTGCAGCAATTCCCTGCGCCGATTTCGAGAAGCCACCATCGCCATGGCGCGAAAACTGGCTAACGCGTATGTGCATTGCACGGCTCGAGCGTAAGTCGAACTGGATACGCGAACTGTTGGTGTTTACCTCCAATAACTGGCAGGAGGCCTTTTACATTGCGCTCGCACGCGGGTTTGGCATGAACGTGAATGCTGTACCATTTGAATTGCTTGCCCGCTCGCTCCCGTTTTCGATTGTTGTGAAACATCGCCACAGTCGTTTTCAACTTGAAGCCTTGTTTCTGGGACAAAGCGGCTTGCTCGAAGAAACCGAAGAAGATCCCTACATTGAGCGCTTGTATGCCGAATATGTATACTTAAAAAGGGTTTATGGACTTCGGATGATTCAGCCGGCGATGTGGAAACGAAGCCGTATGCGTCCCGATAATTTCCCGGAAATTCGGATTGTGCAGTTGGCTGCTTTGCTGGCAAGTGGATTTGATATGCTACATCTGGCGCAAATTCAAAACGATGTGCAGGTTTTAGACCGCTGGCTCGAACAGGAAGTGTCGGAATATTGGCAAGTGCATTACCGGCTGGGCATAAAGGCGCCGAAGAAAAGTAGAAAGCCGGGTTTTGAGTTGCGAAGGGCTTTGATTGTAAACGCGTTGGTGCCCTTTGTTTTTGTGTTCGCCCGCTACAAGGCCGACGATGAATTGGAATCGAAAGTATTGTCCTGGCTGGAAGGCCTTCCTACAGAGCAGAACAAAATTACACGCAATTGGGAAGGCTGGAATGTGAGGGCAGAGAATGCCGCCGAGTCGCAGGCTCTGCTCGAATTAACTCAGGTATTTTGTGAACCGGGTCGCTGCCTCGATTGCTCCTGGGGCCTTTTTTACCTCAAAGAGGGTAAAAACTATCATCCTGGAAACAAAGGCAAGGACGAGCCTGAGTCGCTGAACGAATTAATTTAAGCGGTAAGGAACAACCATGCGGAATTCTGGAATGGCAACGTTGAATTTCTCGCCATCGGCAATGCGCTCAAATGTGTACGCACCTTCCATTTTTCCGAATTCAGATTTTAAGTTGCAAGCAGATTCGTATTCGTATACTTCGCCTGGACGAAGAATGGGTTGCTGACCAACCACGCCTGCACCTTCTACTTCGCGACGCTCTGAAACAGAGTCGAAGATATTCCAGAAACGACGTTGCAATTGCACATCATAATCGGAGGTGTTCTCGATACGAATTTTGTACGTAAACAAGTAGTACATTTTAGAAGGATCTGAATACAAATCCTGGTACTGTGTGTCGATGCTTACTTTGATTCCTGAGGTAACTTGTGTTTTCATGTTCGTGCGATTTGTTGATGCAATATTATGCAGCAATTACCTTTCGCTCCAAATTTCGATTCGCTGTAACCCTTGCTAATAGTGGGATTTAGAAAGTGCTCGTGTCAAAACCGAGTTCCGATTTCGGCAAAGTCGAAATTTCTTACATGCCGAAAATGAAAAATTAAAAAATTTAGCGTTGTACCGAATTCAATCTGGTGTAACCGATTAATTCATCGAACTCATTCGTGTAAGCCTTGTGGTAAAAGAGAACCGTGTAATCGTTTTCGGTATTGAAATGACTTCCTTCGCAGAGTTTAGCATCGGTTTTCCCGTTTTTATCGGGTCCGAAAATGTACAAGTAGTTATAGATTCCTTGCTTAAGTAAGATGCTTGCTGTGTACATCTTCGAAGCGTATTTATAGCGTAGCTTGAATTCATCCTTCAATTGCCAGTCGCTGAAAGCTCCAGTCAAATATAAATCCCTGTCTTTTATTGGATTATCAAAGGGAAGGCGGAATTCGACCCGTGCATAATCGGCATCCAGCTCGGGTTCGTTGCCTTCGGTATTGCGGATAAAGAACCTGCCATTGGCTTCCGGAAGCAGTTGGTATTCTGAAAATGTCCGCAAAGGATCGTTCAATAACACCACCTCAATGGGCGTGGTGTCGCGGTTAATTCGGCGTACACGGTCTGAGTTCATTCGCAGAGAACGGATATCGGCCCAGCGGAACTCGTTCAGTCCTTCGAAGCAATTGGATCCATCGTCGTAGTTGTAGTTGATTTGCGTCTGGTTAATCGAGAAAGGTTTTACGTTGATGGCATTGTCCCAGCGCTGGTTCTGCAGAATAATCAATTGAGTCGATGCTGCAGCATTCACAATGTTCATCTTCGAGATATCGGCCATGGCATCAATCTCCTGATGCGTATCGCGTAGTTCCATCAACGCCGGCCGCAACACAGTAGCTCCGACAGGAACTTTTTTACTGTAAACCATAAAACGACGTGTAAGCACCAGATTTTCGGGATCATTATCTTCATACACCTTTAGCAGATAATTGCCCGAAATGAGAAACTTCATGTTGTCGTTCGGGAAAACCAGATCGTAATGGATGTACTGCACGAAGGTGTTGAACGAATACCTAAAATCCTGCACCAGATCTTGCTGCAGACCTTGCACAGCGCGCGTAGGCATAATGCCCGAGGGCTGCCAGTTGGCATTGCAGTGCTCAAAACTATAGTAAAGTTGTTTCTGCGATGCGTCGAGGTCGTCGAACTGCAGGTGCAATTGCTCACCGCTTCCCAGCTCGATTGCTGCCGGAGTGCCCTCAGTGCCACGCATCGAGAGGATTACGGTTTTAATGGACTCGCGATAAACCCAGTCGCTATAGCGCAGGTCTGCGGCAGAAAGAGAGTTGTAAGTCGTCCAAAGCGTAGAAAGGACAAAAATAATTTTCAGCGGTTGAGATATTGAAATCATAGGGCAAAGATAGCAAGGGACATAGGTTCAATTTTAGTTTGCCAGAAATTCAGTTATTGCATTCATCTGCCTATTAATGAATATATTCGTTGCTGGAATATTGTATGATTTTATGAAACGGATTGTCTTATTGCTGATTTTATTTATTACCATTAACG
>CANMGM010000247.1 GCA_947497195.1 Bacteroidota bacterium | reverse complement strand
TCGCACAAAATGAATGCTTTACGATTGTTTAGCGTTTGTTCTAGCCAAACTATGGCACTGTTGCCCGAAAGTAGTATGGATTCCACGGTATAAAGAAAATTGAAAAATGGCTACGTCCCAACAAAATATAATTTATTCGGGAAGTTTCACACCATCGCAGCAACATTGAAAGCCTTGTGATTACCTCTTAAAGCTGAGTTTTGTAAGTCAATAGTGGAAGATTGTTAACATAATGCTGTTTGAATTTTGATGCAATTTTTTATTCAATTTTGTTCATTAAACTATTGTTAAGTCGAAAAAAAAATTCTATTGTTGCAATGGGTTTATCCCAGCATCTTCGTGATGCATAAAACAGTAAAAAGTTAAGGTTAGGTTAATTTTATTGTTTTGCCGGCTCTTCGGAGCCGGTTTTTTTATTTATGCGCCTTTTCAAGGCATTCCCAAAGTTTATCTGCTGTAATATCCCACGAAAAATTATTTTTTCGGATCAAGCCCTTTTCTATCAGCTTGCATCTTAAATGTTCATCAGATGAAAGTCTTTCCAATTGATAGGCTATCTCTTCTGTATCAAAAGGATTGGTATAAATTGCCGCATCGCCTCCCACTTCGGGCATGGATGTAACATTCGATGTGAGCACCGGAATTCCGGCTGCAAAGCCTTCCAGTATCGGAATTCCAAATCCTTCGAAAACAGGGACGTATGTTAAAGCCAATGCAGCAGCCATCACACGCGATAGTTCATCGGGCTCCAATCTATCGGTAAATACAACATCATCCTTAAACTGCATCCGACTAAAAACGGCTTCATGATCGGCATCCCACCATTTTCGTTTACCAACCACCACCAATCCTATGTCTATCCCGGTTTTCTTGCGAAACATGTCGTATGCTTCCATGAGGCGGTGTAGGTTTTTTCGTTTGATAATCAATCCCACAAAGAGAAAAAACGGCCTTCCTTTGCTGTACTGTATTCTCACTTCCTGTTTCTGCAGCTCATTCAATTCTATCGCGTAACGCGGGTTAAACCCATTGGGGGTAACATCGATTTTTTGCGGATCAATACCATAACTCGCAACCAAATCGCTCTTGCTGTATTGCGACACTGTAGCAAGTCGTTCGGCATGATTTGCAAAGCGCGGCGTCCAGTAATTCAGGTAATTGTTCCAGTCGGATGAGAGTAAATCTCCGTGGTGATGAAAGTAAATATCGTGTATAACCAGAACTGTCGGAACCTTGGTAGCCACCGTTGAATGTCCATCGATACTCAAAAATAAATCGGCCTTGCTGCGGTTAATCATGAATGGCAATGCATACTGAAACCAAAGCGGGTATAACTTCAAATGCCGTGTAGGCGGGGGCATCCACAAGCCTTTTACGTTCGGTGCAAAGATGAATTCGCGCGAATATGGACGATCAAACAGAAAAATAAACTCGTGTTCCGGATGCTTTTTTACAATTCGCGAAAGCGTTTCAAAGCCATACCAGCCGATGCCTTCCATGCTGCCTTTCAGCAGCAAGCGGGTATTTACAGCTATGCGCAATTAGCGTAGATTAAATTCAATGCCTGCCATGATGCGCGGCAATTCCGGAAAATCCCAGTTTGCATAAAACATATCCGATAAGCGATATTGCCCAAACAAGGCAATTTTATTCATCCCCAGGCGGGCATTTAACCCATAATTGAAGCGTTGAAAATATTTAAGTCCGTTGGTGCGCGTCCGAACATTCGAGCCATCCGCAAGGCGGTTTAACGTAAAATGCGTATGCGCCACGCTAACACTTCCATAGCCGCCAATATCGATAAACTTACCCAACTGGTTTCCTCGTTTTCCCACGTTTATGCGCGCAAACAAACCACCTTCGAAAATATTGAATATCATCCGCTCGCGCTTATTTATATTCATTGTTGGGATTTGTTTGCCAATCTCCTGTTTTAATGCGAAATCGTTTACCGTGTAATTGATATCATAACCAATGGCAAAATGTTCGGCCAATCTGCGCTTATACCGCACGCCAAATGTAAAATGATCGATGCGCGGCTGCCTAACACGGGCACCCGTTTCGCCGGCATCAATACAGGCCCCAAAATTCATGTAACTGTGGCGGTAATGTTTGCGATTAGGACCTCTTTTTTCGATTGTTGAATCGATGGCTATGTCTTCAGAAACCACATATTCCTGAGCCCAGGAGCTGTTAACGCAAAATGCCAAACACAGCGTTGCAATTATGTTCTTCATCATTGATTTAGGTAGATTTCTTCAGTTTGACCACGGTAATGTATACGTAACCGATTATTTCCAATCATTGCCGCATCAATGCGCAGCGGTATGTTTTCGGTAACATTTATTGCATAGTACGATTCGAGCACACCATCGGGCCGAACAAAGGCATAATATAGAATATCAGGTGTTTCGCTATTTGCGATGCTGTCGATAAGTTGTACCTGAATCTCCTGACCTGTTGAATCCTTTTCTAAGGTGTAAAACAAGGCTTTTGATTTTTCCTGTTTGAACCGCGTGGGATGAGGCAATCCAAATCCGTGGGCATAATCGAAATACGGATACAGATGCCCGGCTTGCTCGATCTCACGAAATAATTCCATACATTTCAATTCCCGGTGTTTTTGCCACATGCAGGCTGCAAATCCTGCCATCAGCGGAGAAGCGAATGATGTTCCATCGGCCGAGGAATTGCCATTTTCGGCTGCACAATACACTCTTCCCTGCGCGCAAACATTCGGTTTCATGCGCTTGTCGGCAGTAGGTCCAAAGGAACTAAAATCGATGCGGTAATTGCAACATGGTACCAGTCCGCCTACAGCCAGAACAGAATCGGCATCGGCGGGTGCTGAGATAATTCTCCAGCTTCCGCTGCCTTCGTTTCCTGCAGCATTTACCACCAGCATCCCTTTGCGTGCCGCCATGTTAGCGCCCCGGGTAATAAACGATTTCTTTCCATTCATCTGCTCCGGAAAATACCGTTTGTTGGTGTATCCGAGCGAACTATTTATAATATCTGCTCCATGCTGATCGGCCCATTCGGCTGCAGCGACCCAGTTTTCTTCTTCCGAAAATGGTTCTCGGCTTGCCAGTTCGGTACGCGCAAGCAAAAATTCGGCATCCCAAGCCAGCCCCGACCATTTGCCATCGACTTTGCCTCCTATGCAAGACCAAACCGATGTACCATGCGATCCACCTTGATACACATCATCGCGGTTCTTAACAAAATCGCGTGTTTTAACTATTCTGTTCGAAGCGCGCAAATGGTCAAATGCCGGATTGCTGTCGGCTCCCGAGAACCCAACATCAAAAATGGCCACACGAATCCCTTTGCCATTCAAACCTTCTGTCTCTAAGACATCTGAACCCATTCGTTCCACTTGATTCGCTAGTAATTCCTGTTCTTCCTCATCTGCGATTGCTCCCACTTCGGCAATTTCGCCGGATTGTTTTTCGAGCTTTTCTACTGATGCTACAAACGGAAGCTTTTTAATGGCATTAAGCTGTTGCATATCTGCCCAAACAACAGCTGCGTTGAACCAACGGCTCAGCATTTTAATTTGTGCTCCGGTCGATAGAATTGCAGCGCTATGATGTTCGCATACCGGCCAATCGCTTTCGTCGGCGAGCGGCAAGCCTTCGCGCAAACGGCGTTCAATTGCGTTGGGATGAAAAAACGTTAGAGGGTCGAATTCGTGCTGCCTGCATTTCGTAAGGAAAAACACCAAATATTTATCGTCTTGTTTAGGCGATTGTGCATTTGATGCAAATAGAAATGCCGTCAAAAAAAGAATCAGGAAAATAGGCTTCATAAAACGCCTCAAACCTAAATTATTTAAGCGAGATTATCAATTGATTTAACATTGTAAAAAGCCTATCGGATTAATATTTAATTAATATTTAATAAGCATTTGTTTAATATTTACTTAACAATCCCCTTATAACCTATCGA
>CANMGM010000246.1 GCA_947497195.1 Bacteroidota bacterium | reverse complement strand
TAGTTTTATAATAAACGTAGGACTTAAGGATGTACAAATACAACCTCCTTAAATTTAAACAAATCTGTTACTTCAAGTTCCAAACGAAAAAGATTCCGTCAGTACTTCTATACCGTGTACTAATAAGTGTTTTAGATTTAGAATCGTAGTTAAAGCTATCTGTAATTGGATCTGGGTATAATTCTTTGTCCTCACAAAAACAAGTTATCGAAATTTTATTGCCAGTTACAGTGGATTTTCCAGGACATTTATCAATGTATGTTTTTCCATTTATTACATTGGTAATAATAAAAACTACCTCATTTTTAGAAGAGAAGAAAAGTTCAGATGTGCTCGGGACTTTATCCACTTGCTGGAATGTTTTGTTTGTGAGATCAAGCTCAGATTGTGCATTAGAAATACGAAACATCAACAATGTTGTCCCGATTAGAAGAAATGGTTTCATTTTTTACTGTAGTTTATGTTTATACTGTTTAATTTTCCGAAGATTTCTGTCTTTGCAGGTGTTTACTGGTCTCCACTTTTTTCATCCACCTCTTTGAGTGATTCGCCTGCTATACGATTTGATTAAGCAATTAGCTTACCCCCAAACTCTTCGCTACCAAAGCCTTTTGCTCTACGGCATGACGTTTCGAGCTACCTGTTGCCGGCGAACCGCTCTCGCTGCGAGCAACAACATCGAAATTTGGTAAATGACGAAGTTTACGCAAGAGGTAATTCCATGCCCCCATGTTTTCGGGTTCTTCCTGCGCCCAGATGAGTTCTGTAGCCTTTGAATATTTCTTCAGCACCGCCTCGAATTGTTTCATTGGGAAAGGGTATAACTGCTCGATGCGCACAAGGGCAACATTGTTCAACTTCAATGCATCGCGCTGCTCCAGCAATTCGTAGTACAATTTTCCGGAACAAAACACCACGCGCTTCACGCTCGATGCTTTTACACCAATATCATCAATCAATTCTTCGAAACACCCTTTTGATAAGGCTTTTAGTTCGCTCACGCATTTCGGATGACGCAACAAGCTTTTGGGAGACATCACCACAAGCGGTTTACGGAAAGGCTGCGCCAATTGCCTGCGGATGAGGTGAAAATAATTGGCCGGCGTGGTAACATTTACCACATACATGTTGTGTTCTGCGCTCAGATTAAGGAATCGCTCCAAACGAGCCGAGCTGTGTTCTGCGCCCTGTCCCTCGAACCCATGCGGCAAAAGCATCACGAGACCGCTCATGCTGCGCCATTTGTCTTCTGCCGACGAGATAAACTGGTCGATCATGATTTGCGCACCATTGTTGAAATCGCCAAACTGGGCTTCCCAAATCGTTAATGTTTCGGGACGTGCCAGGGAATAGCCGTAATCAAATCCAAGAACCGCGTATTCACTCAGCAGCGAATTGTAAATGCTAAATTGCGCCTGTTTTGCCGAAATGGTATTGAGCGGAACATATTCTTCTTCCGAATCTTCGATTTTCAATACGGCATGGCGGTGCGAGAACGTACCACGCTCTACGTCCTGACCTGAAAAGCGAATGGGATGACCTTCTGCCAGTAAGGAGCCATAAGCCAACATCTCGGCCATACCCCAGTCGAGCATACCAGATTTTTCGATCATGTCTTTTCTGTCCTGCAGCACTTTCTCCATTTTCTTGAAGAACTTCATGCCTTCTGGCACAGTGTAAACCGCTTTGGCAATGGCTTTCAGCTGTTTTTCGCTCACACCGGTTTCGGGCGATGCATCAAAATCTTTCGGAGTTGAGGTACGGTATTTCTTCCACAGTGCTTCGAGGAAGTTTGTGATGATTGTCTTATCGGTTTTACGTGCTGCCTCGAGTGCGGTATCGAGCTTGGCGCGCAGCTGTGTATCGAGTGCCGTTGCTTCTTCGGCAGATATTGCACCTTCTGCCAATAAACGTTCGAGATAAAGCTGACGTGGATTGGCGTGCTTGGCAATAGCCTTATACAATATAGGTTGCGTGAAGCGAGGCTCGTCGCCCTCGTTGTGACCGTATTTGCGGTAACCGAGCAGGTCGATGAACACATCGCCGTGAAACTTCTGCCGGAATTCCATAGCCAGATCTACAGCAAATACTACAGCTTCGGCATCGTCGGCGTTTACGTGAAACACCGGACTGAGCGTCACTTTCGCTACATCGGTGCAGTATATGGAAGAACGTGCATCGAGGTAATTGGTCGTAAAGCCTACCTGATTGTTCACCACGATGTGTATCGTTCCGCCGGTTTTGTAGCCGTCGAGCTTGGCCATTTGCACAGTTTCGTACACTACGCCTTGTCCGGCAATGGCGGCGTCTCCGTGAATGATAATCGACGCAATTTTATCGTAATCGCTTTGGTGTTCTTCTTCTACAAAGGCACGGGCAATTCCTTCCACAACTGGGCCCACGGCTTCGAGATGCGAAGGATTTGGAGCCAGCGTCATGCGCACATCGGCGCCGCCACGTGTTTTTACCTTGGTTGAATAGCCGAGATGGTATTTCACATCGCCCGAAAATTCTTCTTCGTCGTATTCCTTGCCTTCAAATTCGGTGAAAATGCTTTTGCAATCTTTTTTGAAAACATTGGCCAATACGCTCAGGCGCCCACGGTGTGCCATGCCCATCACAAATTCGCGAATACCTAAATCGGCGCCGCGTTCAATTACATGGTCAAGTGCCGGAATGAGCGCTTCACAGCCTTCGAGCGAGAAACGTTTTTGTCCTACGAACTTCTTATCGAGAAAACTCTCAAATCCAACGGCATCATTAAGTCGGGTAAAAATGGCTTTCTTTTCTTCGACCGAGTAGGGGTGACGGCCTTTTGAGCCTTCCATTTTCTTCTGCATCCATTCTACCACCTCGGTATTGCGAATGTACATGTACTCCACACCGATACTTTGGCAATAGGTTTCCTGCAGATGGTTTATGATCTGATTCAATTTGGCTGGACCAATTCCAATAAGGCTACCTGCCTGAAACACGGTTTCGAGGTCGTTTTGCTCAAGACCGAAATTCTGAATATCGAGTGTAGGCGTGTATTTACGGCGCTCGCGTACCGGATTCGTTTTGGTGAATAAATGTCCACGACTGCGGTAACCGTTGATTAAGTTAATTACCTTAAACTCACGGCTCACGTTCTCCGGAATTTCTCCGTTAAGCGCAGCAGGTTTTTGTGGGTAGGCACGAGTAGCGAAATCAACCCCTTCGAAAAACTGCCCCCAGCTTTTGTCGACCGAAGCCGGATTTTCGCGGTATTGTTGATACAATTGATCGAGGGTAGCCGGATCGGAAGAAGCGAGGTATGTGAATGTATCCATTCTTCAAAAAAATGTAGGCAAAAGTATTGAAAACTCTGTTTTGCCCGCATAAAATTTGATGGGAAATTTGGAGTGTGTTTGGAATAGCCGTTTCAACGCAATTTGTTAAGAAACCTTTAGATTTTCAGTGGCAAGGAGAAGTTCAAGGCCATCAATTTCGATACGAACAAGCGCATGGTGTTTATTCCTAGTTTGTAAAAGAATAAAGGGAAATGGAGATAGTTGGGACGGATGCTTGCGCGTAAATGAAGGTAAACACAACATTTATTTGCTGCTTACGTGAACGGAATCCAATCGTGAATGGTGAAAACGCAAACGAACGAAAACGGGAAAAATGAAAGTGGGAAACACGTGTCCCCGCCCTGCTTAAAGTTCCGAAATACATATTCACCAAACAAGATGAATTTTCTAACCAAATAATGAACAGCTGTGTTGGTAACAATTATCCGTTTCACGATTTTGAAACGACTAGTACCTGGTTTGTGTCGTAACTTGATTCCGGGGAGGAGGAGTGGTGGACCCCAAAGGAACCTAAGACAAAGCGCTCGTTTTCAGACAAAAAAACATAATAACGTGGGCGCCGGCCGTGCTTTCCGGTATAAGTCCTCACCCCGTATCGTTCCTCCCGGGGCTCCGGGCTTTCCCCTGCAATCACTGGCGCTTTCGTTTA
>CANMGM010000245.1 GCA_947497195.1 Bacteroidota bacterium | reverse complement strand
TTTTTTCGCTCGGTGTGTGGCAGCGATTTCGTATGGGCCGACGACGAAACCCGTTTAGCAAATGGGCACGACGAAACAGAAGATTTAAAATATCCCCCCGAGTGGGTTGTTGCGCCTGCAAATGCCGAAGAAATTAGTCGGATGCTGAAATACTGCAATTCCGAAAAAATCGCAGTAACTACTCGTGGCGGAGGTACCGGTTTAAGCGGAGGCGCATTGCCTGTAAACGGAGGACTGGTAATCCGAATGCACCGGTTAAATCGTATTCTTGAAATCGATGAACAGAATCTGCAGGCACGCGTTCAACCGGGCGTAATAACGCAGGTTTTTCAAGAAACCGTTATTGAAAAAGGCTTGTATTATCCACCCGATCCCTCGAGCCGTGGTTCTTGCTTTATTGGTGGCAACTTAGCGCACAATTCGGGCGGTCCACGCGCAGTAAAATATGGCGTTACCCGCGATTATGTACTCGACCTCGAAGTGGTTCTGGCCGATGGTAACATTATCCGAACCGGAGCGCGTGTCTTAAAAAATTCGACGGGCTACAATTTAACGCAGCTCATGGTTGGTAGCGAGGGTACATTGGGAATCATTACCGAAGTGGTATTCAAGCTCATCCCATATCCTCCGCTGAACAAAGTTTTACTGGCACCATTCCGAAATCCCAAAGATGCCTGTGCCGCGGTTTCGGCTATTTTCAGAGCCGGCGTAATTCCTTCGGCACTCGAGTTTATGGAGCGCGATGCCATCGACTGGACCTTGCGTTTTCGCGACGACATTGCCTTGCAAATTGGCCCTGATGAACAGGCGCACTTGCTAATTGAAGTAGACGGAACACACGAGGAGCAGATTATGCGCGACATCGAAACCATCGTTCCGGTACTTGAGTCGTTTGGGTGCATGGAAATTCACTTCGCCGAATCGGAAGCCCAGAAGGCCGATCTCTGGAAATTGCGCCGCAGTGTTGCTGAGGCGGTTAAATCGAATTCGACCTACAAAGAAGAGGATACCGTTGTGCCGCGTGCAGCCTTGCCTGATTTGCTGGAAGGCGTAAAATTAATCGGTACGAAATACGGTTTCAGATCGGTATGCTATGGACATGCCGGCGATGGTAATCTGCATGTAAACATCATCCGGGGCGACTTGAGTGAGGAGCAATGGAGACACGACATTACGAAAGGGATCCGTGAGATTTTCACCTTGGTGGTTTCGCTAGGCGGCACATTGAGCGGCGAACATGGTATTGGTTTAGTGCAACAACCTTATATGGACATTCGTTTCTCGGAAGTGCAGTTAAACCTGATGCGGCAAATCAAAGCGGTTTTTGATCCAAACAACATTCTCAATCCGGGAAAGATATTCAACGGGTAGAAACGAAAGATGATGATTTGATTTTCGATTCAGGACACGGATGTGTTTTTGAAACGTAAGCGCCAGTGATTGCAGGGGAAAGCCCAGAGCTCCGACTGCTTGGCGATGTGTGCGGTAATTCGGGGCGAGGGCTTGTACCGTAAAGCACGGCCGGCGCCCAAATAATTAAATTTATATTGTATTGAAAATGAATGTTTTGACAGCTAACCCATTGGGGTCCGCCACTCCTCCTCCCCAGAGTCAAGTTACGCCACAACTTGGGAATTAGTCGTATATAAACGTTTAAAAACGGATAGTCACAAACTGCACTTATATAGCACATTACGAATTAATTTGTGTCGTATAATTGTCGTAGGGTTTAATCGTAATCGTTTGAAATTAAGGTCATTTCGGCAATTGCGGCAATACAGGCTGTAAGCGAAGGCCAAACAAAATGTTACCAACATACCTGTTCATTAACCGGTTGGAAAATGGCACTTGGCTTGTAAACAACAATTTCGGAACTTTAAGCAGGGCGGGGACACGTGTTTCCCATGATTTCTCAAAATTAGAAAAGATGCATGCCATAGGCAGATTTCCGCTTTGAGTCAATAAAAAAAGCCGCTTTTGAGGCGGCTCTTCTGGATATAAATCAATCGAAAACTAATTTCTGATAATTCTGCTGGTAACAACCCGGCCGTTCTCCTGAACATATACGAAGTACATACCTGCGGGTACATCCTGCATGTTTAACTTTGTTTGTTCAAACGCACGCACCTCAACGGGTCCAAAGCTTTTCACAACACGGCCCTGAATGTCGCGGAGATCGATAGTTGGATTTGCATATACAAGCGGGTCAATCAATAAATTAGCGACATCAGTAACAGGATTTGGAGAAACCACTACTTCGTTCTGCCAAAGTGTAGGACGATTAACCACCTGAACATCAGAATAGGTAAATGCTCCGTTAAAATCAACTTGCTTCAGGCGATAGTATGAAATTCCTTGCAATGGCTGAGCATCGATTAATGAATAGTTAAGGATTGCATTGCTATTTCCTGCTCCTTTTACACGACCCACTTCGTTAAAGATTACAGCATCGGCACTTGCCTCTACTACAAAATAATCGTTGTTGGTTTCTGATGCAGTTGCCCAATTCACAAGCACCTCATCGTTTACATTTGTTGCACTGAAGTCGATTAAGGTTATTGGAAGTGGATTTTCGGATGTACTCGAAGAAAGCGAGAATGGACTGAAGCTTGAAATTGAACCAGAAGAAGTAAGACTTCCTGAAACGGTATTCCCAGATGTACCTCCGTTGCCATGGTCTCTCCAACCCGAACCATCCCAACGTGCAACGCGCAGATCAGAAAGATTCGTTACGCCACAGCTTGTTGTATTCCAGCTAAGTGTTACAACTGCAGCCGATGTACCTGCATTGCGGTCTAAGGTCCAATATTCGCAATGACTTAAGTGATCCAATGATGCATCTTTGCTTGTGTGTGGGTAGGATCCATCAGAATCGGCAAAGAAGAACGTTCCAGTAAATGCAGAGCCAACTGTAGCTGGAGCAGAGATGCCGATTGGACGATACACACCGCTTTTCCCGATTGGGAAGGTGAAGGAGTCGTTTCCTTCTTTCTTCACCGGGCCCTGAACGTGGCTGCTGCTTGAAGCACCACTCACGGTTGCATTGTCGAGCACGGTTAATAGGTTGGTGTTTGAGCTTAGAATGTTACCCGAAGTGAATGTCAAATTGTTGCTAATTGTAACTGGAACCATTAGCGTTACGCGATTAGAAGCCTTGTTTACAGTCATGTTACCAAAGTCGGGCAGGTTTGATTCTTCACCGCTAATGCCTTGGTTTGTGGTGCCATCGAATGTAACTCTTCCGTTGCTCGCCGAAAAGCTAATTGCCGTTGAAGAACCTGATGTAGATATGCTTTTTGCAAAAGTACAATTGGTGTTATGAGCTGGAAACAGAGTAAATGCATTGGTTTGGCGGAAACTCACATCTTCATTAAAATCGTCTCCCATTGATCCAGCCATAGTCATTGTTCCCGAACCGGTTACAGCAATGCTAGTTACACCATTGAATACATTTCCGCCCGAAGATGCATTGTTCGAACTGCCGCTTTTAACGAGATTCACTGTTCCGTTAAAAGTTGTTCCGTTCAGGTAAATACCCGGACAATTGAAATCAACATTCCCATTAAATGTGTTACCACTTTCGAGGTGCAATTCGGCAGCGCTGCCAAAGGTATTGAGAACTTGTGAAGTAGTTCCTGTTTGGGTCAATCCGGCTATGCGCAAGCCACCAGTTGTAAAGCCGCTTGTTCCGATGCGTAATGATTTAGTATCGGCAAGTGTGGATGTTCCACTGCTTTGTCCGAATCGAACTCCAAGTGATGAACCAATAGAATTTAAGTTCACATTTCCGTTGAATTGGTGACCGCTTCCACCGTCTGCCAAATAGATGATATCTGAACCGAAATTGTTTAACGTTAAGTTACCATCAAAAATATCAGCTTCCGATGCACCTAGAATCCATTCGCCCGAGCCGGTTGCTTCGAATGTTGCATCTGTTGCGAATGTATTGCCGCCATCGCTTACAGAAGACATATTGCCCGTTTTAGT
>CANMGM010000244.1 GCA_947497195.1 Bacteroidota bacterium | reverse complement strand
GTTATGTTGATGCAGGTAAGTTCTGTATTTGCTACCGAAGGAGGATTGAATGCGGCTGTAGCGGCGTGGATACCGAATGCTATTTATTTGATGTTGTCGCTGGTGTTGCTAAGGAAGGCTCCGAAGTAGCTTGGCATAAACTTTCTGTCGAAAGCATTCTGCATCCCATTACCCAACCTTCGGCAACAGAATCCTAAACGTGGTGCCTTTGCCCAGTTCAGATTTTTTTACGTAAATCTTGCCTTGGTGGTAATTTTCGATGATGCGTTTGCTTAACGAAAGACCAAGTCCCCAGCCGCGTTTTTTCGAAGTATAGCCCGGTTCGAACACGGTCTTGAGGTTCGCCGGTGCAATGCCTTTTCCGGTATCGCTTACATCAACACAATACCATTTTCCTTTTTCGCCGAGCACCACATCTAAATTTCCTCCTTGGCCTTCAATGGCATCAATGGCATTGCGGATAAGGTTCTCGATCACCCAGTCGAAAAGCGGAACACTGAGCATAACCTGCGCATCGAGGTTCTCGACTAGTTCAGAGCGAAAGCTCAAGGCGATTTTCTTGGAGGTGCGTGGCATCATGTAGCCCACGCTTTCCTGTAAAACATCCTGTAAATGATGCAGCTGCAGCTCTGGTACGGAACCAATCTTCGAGAAACGTTCGGTTATTACCTCCAGCCGCTTGATGTCTTTGCCCATCTCCGAAAGCGTTTCCTCATCGATCCCCTTGTACCGCAACAGTTCCATCCAGGCCATAAGGCTGCTTAAAGGCGTTCCCAATTGGTGAGCCGTTTCTTTCGACATACCCACCCAAACTCTATTCTGTTCAGCCCTTCGCGAAAAGCTAAAAAGAAAATAGGCCACAAGTATAAATAAAGCAATTACCGTAAACTGCACTACAGGATAGTACTTCAGTTGTGTAAGTAGGAACGAATCCTGGTAATAAATCGAACATTTTCCATAATCGGGTAGGTCTATATTGAGCGGTGTGTTTTCGACGGCCATAACTGAAGTAAGCTCAAGCATAGCTGCCGTGTCGGTTTGAATTTGCCTTTCCAAGTTACCCGATGCAATGATGCTTTTGTTGGCATTGGCTACAATTACCGGCACGCTGGCCGAGTTCACCACCACCTCAGATATAAAAGATTGTATGATGTTGTCGAGCACTTCGCGTAACTCGGTAAATACGCGCGAATCCTGATAATAGATGTAATAATTACTCGAGTATCCGTCGTTGAATACAATTGGATTGTATTTGCTGAAATCGCGCTTAATTATTTCGGTAAACTCTGTTGGTGAGCCATATTTGACTAAATCGACGTTGGTGCTATGATTGATTCTATTTTGACCGTCGACTAAAATAGCAGGAATCGTATTGTTTTCGCTTGCCACCTTCAGGTAAAACGAAAGGGCATCGTTATCGTTGGTGGTCCTGAGATTTTGAATTGCCAGTGCCCAGATTTCGGCACGTTTGCGTTCTTCAGTTTTAAGGCGTTCGAAGAGACTTTCGGTATACTTCACCAACGTAGCGCGCTTCTGCACGGCTTCGGCCCAGAGTTCTACTTTTTTGCGTTCTTCCTCCGACACTTTCTTCACCAATACGCTGGTATACCAAAGCGAAACAGCTACAATTAATGCTGCGAATCCGGCAAGCCAGATTTTCCATCTTTGTTTCGATTGGCTAATCTTCACAGGTTTATTGTTCTTTGGTGAGTTCGAACAAACGTTGTTTTTCGTCTTTGCTTAAACTATCGTAGCCCGAACGCGAAATTTTATCGAGCAATTTATCAATTTCTGCCTGTTTTTCGCGCATATTCAATTCCGACGGTTTTCGTGGAGCCGCCGAGCGATGCGTAACCTTTAGGTTCGACTTGGGCTTCCCTATTTCCCAAAGCGGACTTAAAAAAGCTGCAATATCGTTGCCCGCTTTTAATCGAATTCCCCATAGAATGCCCCACACCGCGCCGCCCAGATGCGCCAAATGTCCGGCTGCATTGCCCGAACGTATTTGGATTACATCCAACACAATAATTATCAAGGCCAGCCAGCGCAATTTTATGCGGATGACGCCAAACAGAAATACATTGTCGTCGGGTCTGAACGCTGCAATGCCAATTAAAACCGAGAGGATTGCCGCCGAAGCTCCCGCTGCTGTGTACGCCACTCCGGTGCGTGTAAAAAGCGGAAATACATTTACCGCAAGTAAGAATACGATTGCGCCCGCCAAACCGCCCGAAAAATAGAGGCTCAACAAACGCTTGTCGTTAAAATAGCGCGCAAACAACTGTCCGGTAAAATACAGTGTGAGCATGTTGAATAGCAGGTGCATCAGACCGGCATGCATGAACATGTGTGTAAGCAGCGTCCAGGGCTTGGTGATGAATTCCATCGGAGCACCTGGAAGCAAAAGATACCGGTTTATGGTCGCCTCGATATCACTCCCGCCAAACAAATGCAGTAACGATAGTGGGATTTGAATAGCTAAAAAGATGAACACGTTGATGATGATCAGCCGTGTTACGGCATCCGAAACCGTCCATTGAAAGCGTAACTGATTCATCAGAATTGCCTGAATTTGTTACGATCGAGTTTCTTGTAATAGAGTATCAACAAAATGCCGAAAACCATCCCACCCAGATGTGCGAAATGCGCTACATTGTCTTCGATACTGTTGCGTAAGCCCATCGAAAGTTCGATTAGTCCGTATACGATAACGAAATACTTCGCCTTCATAGGAATTGGCGGAATAAGCATTAGAATCATCGCATTTGGGAACGTCATACCGAAGGCCAGCAAAAGCCCGTAAACAGCGCCCGATGCACCCACGGTAGGAATGTTGGTGCGGAATTCCACCACATCGTTCACAAACACCTGCGACTGGGTAATGTAACCCGGATTCAACCTGTCGTTGTACCAGGCAACGAGGAAATCGTTGATCTGCGCATTGTCGTAAGAGCCTGGTAAATGGTTCGAAATAAATTGTTCGAACAGCGTGTAGGACGGATTGCTGAGGTATAAATCGGCCGCTTCAATCATGGGCTGCAGTTGGAATCCAACCACGGTATTGTGCACCAGTGCGGCACCGATGCCACAGGCAAAATAGTAGTAGGTAAATCGTTTGGCACCCCAAGTTTGTTCGAGGGCTGAGCCAAACATCCAAAGGGCCAACATGTTGAAGAATAAGTGAAATACGCCCCCTGTGCTATGCAGAAACAAGTGCGTTATAATTTGCCAGGGCTTGAAATCGGGCGAAAGCCAATTGTGCAGCGCCAATAATTTCATCGGCTGGTTGCCGGCATATTCACTGGCAATTAGCAAGAGCACGTATGCTATTACATTGATAATTATGAGTGTTCGAATAACAGAACTTGAGCCCGAACGACCTGGTTGTAAAATATTCATTGCGTGTCAAAGGTATGAAAGAGGTTAAAACGCAAAGCATGTAGATGAAATTGCATCCATTTTTCTATGAACACTTCCTTGTTTTAAGCAGTTTTACACCTGTAACATTACATTCAATAGCATAAGGTGCGCAGTGACAAACAACATGTTTTTTATCCGCATTATAATCGCTTTTTCATTTCCAAATTTTGTATTTATTTAGTAATCATTAGAATAGGGTAATTATTGGTTGAATAAATTAAAACGCATGTGAGACGTGCAAAGAAAAGTTCATAAAGACTTAATGCCATGCGAAGGTTTTTTTGGGAAACACGTTCTCTGCCTATCTTAACATTCTGAATTTGATGTTTATGCGCTGAGATTGTTGGATTTTGAGCTAGCGATAAAAAAACGGGAAACACGTGTCCCCGCCCTGCTGAAAGTTCCGAAAAAGCTATTCACATTCAAAGCGCCTTTTTTGAACCGGGAAATGAACAAGCGTGTTCGTAAGATTTATCCGTTTTGCGATTTTGAAACGACTAGTACCTGGTTTGTGTCGTAACTTGACCTCGGGGAGGAGGAGTGGCGGACCCCAATGAAATCGACAGCGAAATC
>CANMGM010000243.1 GCA_947497195.1 Bacteroidota bacterium | reverse complement strand
GCATACCAAGCATTAAAGCAATGAGAATTGAACTTGCAGCAAGTGAAATACTTTCGGTAGTGTAAAGCATTGTTGGTTCAAACTTGAATTCTACCACATGATCGCCTTTGGGAACAACCAATCCACGTAAAATGTAATTGGTTCTGAAATGCGGAACCAGGTTACCATTTAGGTAGGCATTCCATCCTTTGGCATAATAAATCTCCGAGAATACAATCACACTTTTATCGGCAGCAGTGCATTTGTAGCGCAATGCATTAGGTGCATACGATTCGAGCCTGATGTTATTATCTTCGGTATACGTCGAAAGTTTTGCCGGCAACTGATCAGCAAAGCGTTTATCCACAATTGCTGTGCGCGACGGATCAAATCCTGCATCCATCGCCTTGATTTCCTCATCGGCATTCGCGACTTGTTTCACTTCCTTCACAAACCAGGCATTGCCCAAAGCAGCTTCGTTCACCAAAGGTTTTGCCTCGGGATTGTAAATGATGTAGCGCGTGTTGAGCATATTTAAAACACACTGGGTTCTCATTCCAGCCTGAAAAATTGAATCCGTCATTCCGCCACGCAACATGCCGTTAACTGATTTCATGTTTTTCTGAATGTGAAACTCAATCATTTCTTGATAGCGCTCCAACTTTACTGCCGAATACCCTCCTACCGACTTGTGGAAAAACGATGTAGCTGCGTCGTTGAAGGTACTTGTGGACAGATTCAAAACACGGTAATTTGTGTTGGCCATCAATCCCAAATAGCGATATTTATTCTCATCCGCTGAAATATTTCCGCTTTTAATGCGCTTCGTACGCTTCAATGCAGCATCTCGGTATGCTATTGCTTTATTGCCTAATTCGGGCTCATTCGTCGTTTCGCGCGAGTAAATATATTCATCGGCTACCGAAGGCTCAAACGGCACAAGCGACTTGGTTTTGTTAACGAAGTCTTTCTTGTTCACATAGCGCTTATCAACCGAAAACAAATCGCCAACAGAAATGAAAAACACCAATACTGCCAGAATAAGCGGATTGAATTTCATTTTCGAATAGGCAAAAAGCGCGGCTGCACCGGCTGTGATTAGTAAAAAGGCACGCAAGGCATCTGCTTTAAATATCTCCATGCGCACTTGTTCAAGGTTCGAAATCAAACCATTGATCCATTGTTCTGACTGAGCTTTCTCAAATCCATTCTGCCCAAGCATCGATTCGAGCTGGCCGCGAATACCCTCTTGCAGATAATCGAAGGTAAAGAAGGTGTCGGGCATCAACCAAAAAACAAGGCATAAACCTGCAGTTGCCGCGAAACTTATGCCGAGGGCGAGACGCTTTTCGGTTAAAATTTCAGGGCGTTTCACCACTTCGTTCAGGCCAAGAATTGCCATGAGCGGAATGAGGAAATCGGTAATTACCAAGGTCATTTTCACCGCACGAAACTTATTGTAGCCCGGGAAATTCTCGAGCATGAATACCGAAAATCCTTCAAAGTTCTTTCCCCACGACAACATAAAAGCCAGTATCATGGAAGCAAGAAACGCCCAGCGAATGGGGCCTTCGACTAGGAAAAACCCTAAAACGCAGAGGAAGCAAATCAATGCACCAATATAGAACGGCCCAGTTGTGGAAGTATCAGACCAATACTGCGGCAATTGAGGCAAAATGGTTTTGTACTGTTCTTCAACACCTTTCATGGCATCTTTCTGTTCGCCGAGCGAGAGGTTCGATGCTCCACCGTATACATTGGGAATCATATATGAAAACGACTCCCCTACTCCATAGCTGTATTCAAGCGCATAATCCTTATCTAGCCCGTCTGATTCGGGAACATCTTTAATTGTGAGTTCTGATTTACCGCGAATAGAATCCTTGCCATAATCGTACGACATGTACAACGATGCACTGTTCGTGAGTACGCCAAGAGCAGCCGCAGCTATTAACAATCCTGCCGCTTTTGCAAATTGAGGCAGTGTCTTTTTCATCACAGCATCGGCGAAGTACGATATGCCTGTGAGTAAAACGATGAACGAAAGATAATAGGTTATCTGCACGTGGCCGGCCCTTATTTCGAGGCTCATAAAAAGGGCAGTTAACAAAGCTCCCCAAATTAGCCGACCGCGCAGGGTAAGCAAAACAGCCATCAATACCCAAGGCATATAGGCAATAGCAGCAACCTTGGATGTGTGCCCAGCTTCGAGGCATAATAAGTTATATGAACTAAAAGCATACACCACCGCTCCGATAACTGCGAGCGGCTGACGAACTGCCAGCACCAGAAGCAAAGCATACATTCCGGTCATTAATATAAATAACGTATCTGCTGGAAAAGGCAAACCCAGCTTCATAATGTAATTGGCGTATTGCAAAAGATTCCCTTTGTAAACAACCGAAATCAGATAGCCAGGCATACCGCCAAACATAGTATTGGTCCACACGGCCTCCTCACCGGTTCGTTCGCGGTAATCGGCCAATTCGTTCGACATGCCCTTATGCTGCTCGATATCGTCCATGCGAAGCGATTTATTTTCGAGCAGCTCAGGGAAATATGCGAACAAACACAGAATAAAAATGGCAATTGCCGCTAAATGTGGGAGGAACTTTTTAAAATTGATAGCCGACATAGGTTTGGATGTTGGCTCAAAGATAGAAAAGCGCAGGATTTACAATGCAATAATTCCGAAAAGGGAAATTGCTTTTCGAGAAAAAATTGCTGTTGCTATATGATGCATCGAAAGCAGAGTCTATTTCACCTCTGTAAAATCGACATATTCGCCATCGTCGTTACCGGAACGTCGCCCCTTACCGGGAGTTTCGATGCGAACTTCACCTTCGCGACGGGGAGGAGTTTGAGGATTTGATCTACCGCCACCAAACTGCGCTTGCATGCTACGTGTTGCCTTATGCATCATGTACCGTGCAAGCAGAGGTAAAACAAACCGAAATACAACCTGAAAAAGCAGGTAAATAAAGAAAAAGATAATTAGGATCCGCATGAAAAGCGATTTGAATGCAAATGTACAAATATGCGACCCAATTGCACAAAGCGACAAAGTGTCGGTAGTGTTAATTTTAAAAAATCAAGGAATGAAAAAGCGTACCTTTCGCGAAGCGAAATTCACAGCTACATGCAGGATATTGAACCATTCTACAATTGGCGCCATTTGTATACTGCGGAGAACGATCCCGATTCGCCTTTTTACGGAAGAGAATACAGCGAATTCGAATACTCGAACACAGTCTACAATTATTTTATCCATCCGCAATGGGATGAGTTTGGCTCCGAGACCTTATACATCAAAATATTGTATGCAGATTATGAGCTCGAATTCGCAATCATAGAGTTAATCGGTGAGTGGAACGATGCGATTGGTAATGACATCATGTTTTTGAAACGCGACATTATTGATGAATTGATTGAGCAAGGCATCAAACATTTTATTCTAATTGGCGAAAACGTGCTGAATTTTCATGCCTCAGGAAACGATTACTACGAAGAATGGTTTGATGAAATTGGTGATGGCTGGATTGTAGGCCTAAACTTCCGCGACCATGTAATTGCAGAATTCAAAGACTACGAAATTGACTGTTTCATTCTTCTTTTTTCAGAAAGCACAAACGAAGTTCCATGGCGAAATTATCTGCCCCGCAATTTATTTGAACGAATCAATAACAGCATGAAGCGTTTACTGGATGCGTAAATAATTCATCCATTTAAAAAACACTTAAACCCAAAATATGCAATTAGAAATCAATTCCGAGCCTAAACTATTTCAAATCAGGATCCGCCAGGGGCGGAAAAATATCTTCTGAAACCGCAGCGCTGCTACGCTTTTCGAATCTAAGTTTCTGATTTTTTGTACTTTAGACTCTCATAACGAAGTCCTAACGCATAATCTGGGTTAAACTATAATTTTCAGTCGGATTCGTTGCGTTAGAACCGAAACTTAATCAGGCCAAAACTTCCTTCACTTTATCGGCTGCTTCCTGCAGCAGAATTGCCGATTTTACCTGAAGTCCTGAATTGTCGATGATTTGCTTTGCTTCAGCG
>CANMGM010000242.1 GCA_947497195.1 Bacteroidota bacterium | reverse complement strand
TTTTGAAGTTTATTCGCGTCTCTATTTACTCAACCTGCAACTTATCCTCGGAAATGTTAGTTTAAGTTAACATTATGCAAGGTTACATTTAGATTAAAATAAATAGTTTACTAAAATATAGTATTGAATCTAAAATTCCAAACGATTAATTGTCTTGATTATCAACATGATATAAGTGCGTAATAATTTGATAATCTGTGCAGAATGTCGAAAAGTGTAGGAGTGACACTTAAGGTGTTGAAAAGTTTTGCTCCTCCTGTGTAACCCGACGGAAAATAGGATCAATGGCCTCTTAAACAGCAGGTAATTCAAGCGTAAAGGTTGTGCCCCGATCTATTTCGGTGCGGAAATGGATTTGCCCATCCGAACTCTCTACTATGTTTTTTACCAGGGCAAGCCCAAGTCCCATCCCCGTGGTCTTAGTTGTGAAATTAGGCCGAAATATACGTTCCTGTAATTCTGAGGGTATCCCTTTACCATTGTCGCTTACTTCTATCACCACGCGGTCGTTGGCTCGTTTAAGATGCAGGCCAATTTCTCCTTTACGGTCATCCGGAATTGCCTGCTCCGCATTTCGAATCAGGTTGTTAAATGCCCGTAGCATCTGTTCTTTGTCGGTTAAAACTACAAAGCTTTTACTGCCATCATCTGTAAAACGTATTGAACAATGTTGGTTCTCATGAAATTCGGCTGCATGCTGCAACAAACTCCGCATGTCGACCGCCTCTTTTTGCATGCGCGGCATTTGGGCGAAATTTCCAAATTCGGTTGCAATATGGCTCAAGGTGTCGATTTGCTCAACCAGATTTTGTGCGTAGCGGTTGAGGCGATCCTCAAAACCCGGTGCCTTGTCTTCCCATGCACGTTTTAGCATTTGTGTATTGAGCTTCATGGGCGTTAGTGGATTTTTAATCTCATGTGCCACTTGTTTTGCCATTTCCCTCCAAGCGCTTTCGCGCTCCGATTTCGCCAGCTTTTCTGCACTGGCAGCTAACTCGGCAAGCATACCGTTGTATTCGTCGATCAATGCCCCAATTTCATCGCGACTTTTCCATTGTATGGCCTCATTTTTTGAACCGAGCTTAACACTGGCAAGCCTGTCTTGCAATATGCGCAGCGGACCCGTAACCGAGTTCGATAAAAATATGGCTGCAATAATTACGAGTACCGCAAGCAAAACATAAATATTGACGATGGCTACGACAAAACTTGCAATCTCACGCTGCAATTCGCTCTGTCGCGCAAAATACGGAAGGTTGAGGTAGCCAATGACTTTGTTTTCAGTATTTCGCATCGGCACATACGCCGAAATGTATTCGAGCTGACCGATGCGCTCGCTATGAATGTATTCACTTGTATTTTCAACGCTCAGATGATAAAATGCTTCTGGGTTAATTTTTCGCGAAATCAATCCTTCGTCGAATAGCTTGGTACGCGAAGAAGCGAACAACATTCCGGATGGAGAAAATAAATTGATGTCGGAAAAAAACACGTTTGCCTGCCTGCTTAATCCGTATGCAATTTCATCTGATTTTGCCGGGTCGAGAAATTCCTGCCGGTTTAACATCAATTCGGTCTCCACTAAAATGGAATGTACTTTTTCGCTAATGTTACGTTGGTTTTTTTGCGTATTGTTTGAGACAATATACAGTATCGTTCCGCCACCAATTAAAAGCAGCGAGATGAATAAAATGGCGATAATGGAACTCTGAATTTTTCGTTTAAAGCTCATTCGACTCAGATCGAGACGTTGCCCGGCAATAAAGCCCACACAAAGCAGTAGGGTAAAGAGCAAGGTTAGGTACGAGAACGGAGTTAGAATCTGCATCATCCCGGGAATGGGCAAACTAAGTACAACCAATGTATCTTTCCCCGACCGCATTGCCAGATGCGAATAACCTTCATGTTTGTTAATAAGAAAACTATCGTTGCTTACGCGATTGAAATCGGTATCAACCAGTCGGTATGGAAACTGCCCAAAATGCGAAACCAGTTTATTCGTGTTGTATCGCGCATAACTGTACCTGCTCAAGTCGGTATTGGTGCGCACTTTTCGATCTAGCAAAAGTTCCGGATATCCAATTTCTTCGGGTGTGTAGCGAGAGTTAAATTCTATGTACAACCGTGCAAGACTAACTGTGTCGGAATTCGTTTCCTTGATATCGAGTTTGGCCATGTAGCTTATTCGTCCCGAGTTATTGTTCAGGAAAAAAAACTGCGAGCTTTGGGTAGGAATTCCAATAGAATCGATGAGATGATCGAATACTGAAGGGTCGTTTCCTCCACGCGCGTACAAACTGGTCAAGGGACATTCGTGGGCACCAAAAATCTGCACGTTTATCTTGTATTTCTCCCAGTAACCATTGAAATACAACTGTGCAAGATCGCGAACCTGGCCGGTAATTACAGTGCCGGGGCGCAGGTAACTTTTAAGCAACGTGTCTGTTTTAATTTTCTGTTCAACCTCACTGAAAATCTGTTCTGCAATAGGGTCGCGCTCGGCCGAAATGCCTTGGGCCAGGAGTTTACGCTTCTCCAGTTCACGTTTACCCGTATGGTAAAGAAGTATAGAGGTTCCAACCGCCGATAAAAACACCAGATTGAGTACAATTCGTCCATAATCGCGGCCCGATATCCATCTGCTAATCTGGCTTATAAGCAGAAGCGAAGAACCTGCAGCCAGGGCTACAAATGCAGTTTCTTCTGTGGCAAGGGGAAGCATGAAGATAATCAGCAGAAGAATGAGTACAATGCGCGAAGTATTACCTTTCAATACGGGCAATGCAAGCATCACAAGCATGGTGCTGCTTAAGAGAAGCGCGATAATAAAATAAGCAATGTAGGTTGAACTGCTACTGGCTGAAATATTGTTGATTTCGAAACCGATTCTCGAATCAATTACCAACAACTGAATCAAGAAAACACATAGCCATGCAAATGCTAATGCACCTGTAAATACAGGTATAATCAATCTGATTTTATACGTGGATTGCTTGGTGATGCCATATTTCCAAAGCAAAAATGCCGGATAAAATAAGAGAAGGCTATTCAGTAGCAAATCGCCAAGCGTTGGAAGCCAATAGGACGAAGCATAATCAGTGGGTTCGAAAAGCACATTGGAATACAGGATTTTGGGAAAGTCGATAAAGAAAGAAATCCAGCGTATTGTGCACAATCCAATCCAAAACACTACATGATTTCGAAGCGGTGATTTGCCCGATTTTAATCGTTTATGCACATACACGGCCAGCAGAAAAGCCCCCGATAGAAACCAGGCAATATCGGTCAAGTCGTTACGGTCATCTTCCTTAACAGATTCCGGTTGACGTACAAATGCAATTGGATTACCGGCATCATCGAGCAAAGCATACGAGCCCTCCGCGTTTTCAACACTCAGTAAAGCTCCCGGATTTACTATTTCTGCATCCTTGAAGTAATCGTTCAGGTATTTATTGGTATAGGAAAATTCGCGTTTTACAAGTGCAAACGCTATAACACTGCAACTATCGGTTGTTACGCGGTAAGGCAAATACCAGCCGTTTTTGAGGTGCCATAATTTATTGGTTGGCTCGGTTCGCAGCACTTCGAGGCCTACCGGAAGTGAATTGTCGCTCCAATAGAACAGATTTTCTTTATCGTATTTAAACAGCGCAATTTCTTCCTGTTCTGCAGCCTGCTTAAATTCAGGAGGATACTCACCAAAAACATCAAAGCCTCCGCAGGGAATTTTTAAAAACTCAGACGCAAGACTTTTCATGCGCTCGGAACGTTTATGGAGAGTCGATTGCAACTGAGAAACCTGGTTTTGCCATGTTATCATTCTGGCACCGGAATAATGCCCGGCCAAACCAATAGCCATGAAAATCAATCCGAAAAACGGAATAAGATATGGTCTGAATAGTTTCATTTTACGGATACAAAGTAATACATTCAATCGTAAAAAATCAGTATTTACGTTTTAATACCATTATCGGTATAATTGCCGTTACTTTGTTTAACTTCTGCAACCGATGAAACCTTTGCTAAATGCTTTGTTTGTAATAATT
>CANMGM010000241.1 GCA_947497195.1 Bacteroidota bacterium | reverse complement strand
TTGTTTGCTGATTTCACAAACCTGTGCACAAAACACTTCGATTTCTGTTTCCGACATCATAACCGACTTGTTTTGGCTTTGTTGATGGAATAACGAACGCCGAAAATTCCGATAATCATGAGGAGCGATGAGATGATTTGTGCCTGTGTTACCTGAAAACTGCCGAATGTGTAAAGCGAGTTCACACGAATCTGCTCAATGAGAAAACGTTCGGCTCCATTCATAATCAGGTAGATGCTGAAAAGCAGTCCCGGAACCTGGATGCGCTTGCGAATGCCCCACAATACAGCAAACAATACGGCTGCCATGAGAAATTCGTAGAACGATGTCGGAAAAACAGGTTCGGGCAATTCGTGGCACCAGCGTCCAACACAACCGGGAATTGGAATGCCTTCGTTATTTACATTGTGCGGAAATTTAAACGACCACATCCAGTCGGGTAGGCCACTCATCCATCCGGGCTTTGGAGCGGTGTTAGCGATTCCCCAGTCTCCATCGCCCGAAAGCTGGCAACCCAAGCGGCCAACGCCATATGAAAGCATCAAAGCCGGAGCCGCCGCATCGCACAAATGCCAGGCATTAATGCCATTTTTTCGGCCATAACGGATAATCAGAAAAGCAGCCACAATCAAGCCGCCATAAAAAGTAAGTCCCGAAAACGAAAACAGGGCTCCGATCGGATCGGCGAAGAATTCGGCAGGATTTTCGAGGTTGTGAAATAGCTTCGCGCCCAAAATTCCGCCAACTACACCAAGCATGATGATATTGCCAAGATGGTCTTCGGCATTCACATTTTCTTCAATTGTCTTAGGCTGTGGCAAAAGCGTTTTCTTCACCTCGAAATACTTCCAATAGGCAAGAATTGCTGCGCCCAAAACACCGCCAAGGAAACTTCCCTCAAACGATAAAAGCATTGCCTGCGGATTATCGGCAAACAAGGCATAATTTGAAATCAGATACACCAGTTTGTATCCGATAAAAAAACCGCCAATCGCATTGTAAACATACTCCATCGGATCGGCCGGTGCTCCAACGGTGCGCTTACGCGTTTGCGGCCGAATTAGTCCTTCGCTTTGCTTGCGTTTCAGTTCCTTGCCCAAGAGGAAGGCTGCAACCGCAAAAGCAAGGGCAACAAAAAACCCAAAAGTCTGAATTGGCAGCTTCAGGTCTATACCAATGGATTTTAAAAATTCAGAAACGGTAGGATACATTGAAGAATTTTATGCAGTATGTATGAGTTCGGCACATTGAACGATGCCTTCTGAATCAATTTCCAGAAGCTTTACCTCAGAAATAGTATTTATAAGCGTACTGTTCCAAGGAGTGCGCACTTTGATGTAATTATCGGTGAATCCAAACATCGAATCGCCGTTTTTTTCTGCTTCCCAAAGCACTTTGCGATCGGTTCCGAGTTGCGATCTGTAAAACGCCTGTTTCTTTTTTTCTGACAGAATTCGGAGCATTTCGCTCCGTTGTGCACGAACTTTCCCGTCGACCGCATCGGACATTGATGCCGCAAGTGTATTGTCGCGTTCGGAATAGGTAAATACATGCAAATATGAAATTGGCAAATCAACGAGATACTGATACGTTTCAAGAAAATCGGCATCTGTTTCTCCGGGAAATCCAACAATCACATCTACACCAATGCACGCATCGGGCATGGTTTCGCGAATAGCGTTTACGCGTTGGGTGTACACTTCGCGCTGGTAACGTCGACGCATCAGACGTAAAATGCGATCACTGCCCGATTGCAGCGGTATATGGAAGTGTGGTACGAATTTATTAGAAGTCGCGCAGAACGAAATTATTTCAACGCTCAGCAGGTTGGGTTCGATCGAAGAAATTCTGAAGCGCCGCACACCATCGAGCCGATCGAGTTCGCGAATAAGTTGGTAGAACGACTCGCCGTTCTTACGACCAAAATCGCCGGTATTCACTCCGGTTAGCACAATTTCGGAAGGGTTGTTTTGTTGGATGATTTCTCGAGCCTGTACAGCCGTTTCGGCTACACTTGCGCTGCGACTGGCTCCGCGAGCAAGCGGAATGGTACAGAAAGAGCAAGAATAGTCACAACCATCCTGTATTTTAAAGAAAGTTCGCGTACGATCATCCTTTGAAAAAGAGGGTACGAATTCATGTACATCGCCAATGGAACAAGCATGAATCTCTGTCTCGGTTCGCTTTTGGAAATTGCTGATGTATTCCGGAAGATTGAATTTTTCGGAAGCACCCAATACCAAATCTACACCCGGAATCTGGGCAATTTCCTGTGGCTTCAATTGAGCATAGCAGCCAATTATGGAAATAAATGCCTGCGGCGAAACACGTAAGGCTCTGTTTACCAAATTACGGCACTTCTTATCGGCATTTTCGGTTACGGAGCAAGTATTGATAACATACACGTCAGGAAAGTCATCAAACTCTACACGACGATATCCTTTTTCGTTGAATGAACGTGCTATTGTCGATGTTTCTGAAAAATTCAGCTTGCATCCCAAGGTATAAAAACAAACTTTCGGCTGATTCATTATGCTTTCGACGCGCAAATGTAGCAATTATTTAAGCCTTCGATGGCCCGTCTTAAAAATTTGAGTGCGAAAAATAAATTTTAATTACTGATATTGTGTCTCTTATGAATGCAATACCTTGTCATTTGGGTTTGAACTCTTGCACAAAAGATGAATTAAATTACCTTTGCAGTCCAATTTGAAAAAATGGCCCGTTCGTCTAGGGGTTAGGACACAAGATTTTCATTCTTGTAACAGGGGTTCGATTCCCCTACGGGCTACTAAAAAAGAACAAAAGCGATGGCAAATCATCAGTCTGCAATGAAGCGAATCCGTTCAAGCGAAACGAAGCGTTTGACCAATCGTTATTTCCACAAAACCACCCGTAACGCAATGAAGAAATTGCGTTTGACTTCTAAGAAAAAGGACGCTGGTGCATTGTTGGTAGAAGTAACATCGATGCTCGACAAACTCGCTAAGCGTAACGTTATTCATAAAAACAAAGCAGGTAATTTGGTTGGTAAATTGACCCGCCATGTGAACGCGCTGAAATAAATGAGTTTTACAAGGAAAGATTTAAGGTCGGCTTGATGTCGGCCTTTTTTGTTTGGTATAAATTCAAGAATATTGCCGAAATTCAATTCTCCTAATCAAATTATGTTGTATGCGCTTTAGAGCTGTTTCAATCATCTTGATTTTTGTCGTTTTTGTTTCTTCCTGCCGAAAATGCATGCGCTGCGAAACTACCACTAAATCAACCGGTGCAGTTGTAGATACCTATCCCGAGATCTGCGGAAGAAAGGCAACGTTAAATACCCAGGAGCTAACATACAGAAGTACGTTGCCCGATTCGCTCGAATTAAACTGTCCCCGCGAGTGATGAAAAGGTTTGTATTGCTGTTTGGTTGTATTTGGATGCTGAGTGCACTTTTGTCGTGTAAAAAATGTGTTTCGTGCACCATTACAGACAGTAATGGGAACGAAATTGCAACTGGCCTTCGCACGTGTGGAAACAAGCAGCAAGTCGAAGATGCCCGCGCAGAAGCTAAAATACGTGGCGAGAATTTGGGAGGATCTGCAAGCTGCAGCGAAGTCGATTGAAACTTATTGAACAACCAACTTTCCTGTTTTTCGAGGCTTTCCTCGCTCGGTAAATTCCACGATATAGATTCCCGCCTTAAGCCTGTTTTCAATGTCGATAGGCTCTGTACCTGATACAGTGCGTGCAAATTGCAATTGACCCGAAAGCGAATACACCGTTACGGTTCCTTTTTCTCCTGCTTTCAAACCACGGAGCGCAAAAAATTCAAGGGCAGGATTGGGAAATAAACTTAACTGTTGGGCTTTTTCATTTTTAATGCTCAGGGCGCTGTTGATTTTGAATTCCCAAACGCCTCGTCCGTATGTTGAGAAACGCGCTGTTTTCATCGATGGAATGTATTCGACCCACCAGTACGACTGATCGGGAGCAGACTCTCCACCGAGGTAGCTCCAGCGGTTGGTAGTTGGGCAATACACATAGGGACCAACTACGCTGGCCG
>CANMGM010000240.1 GCA_947497195.1 Bacteroidota bacterium | reverse complement strand
AATCGAACGAATGGTGCGCACATTGGCCGTAACTTCATCACCCTGAACCCCATCGCCACGTGTTACAGCTTTTACCAACACACCTTTTTCGTATTGCAGGCCAATGGCAACACCGTCGAATTTCAATTCACACACATAACTGAACGAACCCGTCCACAGTTTGCGGATGCGCTGGTCGAATTCAGTCAAATCCTCGCGTGAATAGGAATTAGCCAGCGACAAAAACGGAAATTCATGCTGAACGGCTTGAAAGTTTTTTGACACGCTGCCTCCTACACGCTGTGTAGGCGAATCGGGTTGTGCAAAATCGGGATAAGCCTTTTCGAGCAGCATAAGTTCGTTTAGCAGCTGATCGAATTCAAAGTCCGAAATTTCGGGAGCGGCATCCGTGTAATACAAATCGTTGTGGCGATTGAGTTCTTTCACCAGATGCTGAATGCGTGTTTCGGCCTGCAGTTTATCCATGCCTCAAAACTAAAGAATGTCGATTTGGAAGCCAAGTTTAATTGTTAAGTTTGCAGCAAATTTTCCAAAATCATGCAAGAAGTTGTTATCGTTTCAGCCGTTCGTACGCCAATTGGCAGTTTTAACGGTTCTTTAGCCGCCGTTTCGGCAACGCAGTTAGGTGCTGCTGCCATCAAAGGTGCAGTTGAACGCGCCGGCATTCAGGCCGCACAGGTGAATGAAGTTTTCATGGGCAATGTTATTTCGGCCAATCTCGGTCAGGCACCTGCCACGCAGGCTGCAACATTCGCCGGCTTGCCCAATACCGTTCCATCTACCACGATTAATAAAGTATGCGCATCGGCGATGAAGGCTGTTATGCTAGGCGCACAAAGCATTCAGAGCGGAGCCAACGAAATTGTGGTTGCCGGCGGAATGGAATCGATGAGCAATGTGCCGTTTTACCTCGACAAAGCGCGCAACGGCTATCGATTAGGGCATGGTCAGGTAATCGATGGTTTGGTTAAGGATGGTTTGTGGGATGTATACAAGAATTACCACATGGGAAGCGCAGCCGAATTGTGCAGCCGCGACCACGGCATTAGCCGCGAAGCACAGGATGCATTTGCCATCGAATCGTATAAACGTTCGGCAGCAGCAGCTGAAGCAGGAAAATTCAAAAATGAGATTGTGCCGGTAAGCATTCCGCAGCGTAAAGGAGATCCAATTGTGGTTTCGGAAGACGAAGAATACCGCAACATCAAGTTCGATAAAGTTCCGACACTTGCTGCTGTATTTGAGAAAGAAGGAACCGTAACCGCTGCCAACGCCTCAACTTTGAACGATGGTGCCGTAGCCTTGGTATTGATGAGTGCTTCAAAAGCAGCAGAATTGGGATTGAAGCCATTGGCCAAAATCCGCGGATTTGCCGATGCACAGCAGGCGCCCGAATATTTCACCACGGCACCGGCCAAAGCCATTCCATTGGCCATTGCGAAAGCAGGATTGAGTGCATCTGATATCGATTACTACGAAATCAACGAGGCCTTCTCGGTTGTAGCACTTGCCAACAACAAAATCCTCGGACTTGATGCTTCGAAGGTAAACGTAAACGGCGGAGCAGTTGCCTTAGGTCACCCACTTGGCGCATCGGGGGCACGTATCATTGCAACGCTAATCAATGTGCTCGAGCAAAACAACGCGAAGTATGGTGTTGCCGGTATTTGCAACGGCGGCGGTGGCGCATCGGCGATTGTTATCGAAAAATTGTAGTTCGTAACGCCCAAGCCAATGGATGCCACACACGGAATCTGCAATCTCAGCGTAGTACCTTGCCGGGCCGAGCCGAGCGACAAAAGCGAAATGATAACACAGCTTTTATTTGGCGAGCATTTTAGCATTATCCGTAGTCAAGGCAACTGGCTGTATATTCGTTCGGCGCACGATGCCTACGAAAGCTGGGTCGATGTGAAGCAGATTCAGCCAATTTCTTCCGAAAGTTATGAAGAGCTCGAGGCTCGTCCGGCGCCCTGCACACTCGATTTATTGGGCGTTGCCGAAGACACCGAGAAAGGTCAACTATTTCCCCTCACCTTGGGCAGCCTTCTCCCATATTTCGATGGCCGCACCTGCAATCTGGAGGGTTACGAATATGCTTACGAAGGACAGGTAAACGAACGCATTCCCGACGACAAGGCGGCTTACATGATTGAGCATGCCTGGGCCTTGCTGAATGCGCCGTATTTATGGGGCGGACGAAGTGCCTTGGGCATCGATTGTTCGGGATTTACGCAGCTTGTTGCGCGCATTGCCGGCATTAAATTGCACCGCGACGCCTACCAACAGGCCGAACAGGGAACAACGCTTGGGTTCATTGAAGAAGCGCGCGCCGGCGATTTGGCATTTTTCGACAACGACGAAGGAAGAATAATCCACGTGGGTTTACTCTTAAACGAACGGCAAATTATCCATGCCAGCGGTAAAGTGCGGGTAGACCGCATCGACCATGAAGGAATTTTCAACGAAGAGTTGGGGCGGTATTCGCACAAGTTGAGGTTGTTGAAGCGCATAATTTAGGTGGACGCTAAATGCGAATTATTTTCACAAGAAGCATAACCGGATGCTGCTTTTTTACGTTAAAGGTGTAAAGCCCTACTCGCAATGTTCGATTTTTATCAACCGGTTTCAAGTCTTACCCATCTTTTCGCGGGGATAATAACCTTGTTTAGTGCGTATTTTTTATTACGTCGCGGATGGGGCAACAAGATCAGAACAATTTCACTTGTTGTGTTCATGGCAGGAATCGTCTTTGTATTTATGATGAGCGGCATATACCATGCGCTAGAGCCCGGACTTGGACGTCAAGTCTTCAGAAGACTCGATTATGCAGCAATCTTCACGATGATTGCCGGAACAGCCACACCAATTCATGTTATCCTATTTAGAGGAATATGGCGTTGGGGCATGTTGATTTATCTTTGGTTCGTAGCGATTGCAGGACTATTGCTAACGGTAATTTTATTGGACCAGATACCCGAGTGGATTACCCTTTTGGTATTTGTAGCAATGGGCTGGTCGGCATTGCTCTCTATGCTGCAGGCTTGGCGTTTGTATGGATTCCATTCGATTTCGTTCGCATTTTATGGTGGAATTGCATACAGCATTGGGGCCGTTATCGATTTTACACGTTCCCTGGATATCGTTCCGGGATTTTTAGGACCTCATGAGATTTTCCACGTTTTTGTGATTATCGGAGCCGCTTTCCATTGGATTTTGATTTACCGCTGGGCCGATCAGCCAACCCGAAACCGCTTGGTGTTTATGGTTAAGGAACAAGCCGATGATAAGCTTTGGGCGCGAGCTGTTGGAGAAAATTTCGAATTCCACGCAACCTCAAGAAAAGAACTGCGTAACATGATACGTGAAACGCTCAACTCACGGGTTCATCCGCGCCTAGTTCCTCAAAAAGTAAGGTTCCGGTTTTACAAGGATGTCGTAGTAAGCCTGCCTCACTAAACTGAACGTTAGCCTATGCACGAATAGCTACATTTATTCATCCGGTTGCTTTTGCAGCTATCGGATTTCAATTTATTCCTAACCTGTAAATTGTCGTAAAATGGCTATTTCAATGCTAGAATACAGTAAAATCATTCTCGAAAACGTAAGTTTCGATGCACAACTATTCCGAAAAGAACTTCTTAAGGCAGTAAAATCGCTTGTTGATGGAGAGCGCGAAGAGCTGCTAATTTGGTGCGTGAGCAGATACCAATATCCTTGAAGATTAAGTTTCGATTTTACACGCTATATTTCAAAAAGGTGATATGGTTAATTTCGAAGGTTTTCTAGAAGTAAAGACCATGAAAATAACGGACAATATCACGGAAAATATAAAATGCGAATAAACCTAAAATCTTCGATTAAACAGAAGCTTTGGTTTTCTAAACAAGGCCAATAATAAATCAAATTGACGACATACTGCCTTTATTTGAAGGCACATAAGAGATGATATCACGATTTCTAAAGGTAGAGAATTAGGATAGCGCTCACCACTAAACGAAAGCGCCAGTGATTGCAGGGGAAAGCCCGGAGCCCCGGGAGGAACGATACGGGGTGAGGACTTATACCGGAAAGCACGGCCGGCGCCCACGTT
>CANMGM010000239.1 GCA_947497195.1 Bacteroidota bacterium | reverse complement strand
TGGTTTAAAAGTTTTGAACCAAATTAATGAATTACAAACAATTTTCGTTATCGAAATGCAAAAAAAATATCTTTGCGCACTGAAAAAATTAAAGTTTTAGAACATTTTTAAATTATGGAAAATTCTGCAGAAAACCTCAACAACGAAACACAATCCAAAAATAAAGGAAGAGGTTTAATTCTCATAATTCTGATTGGTTTGTTGGCAGCAATGTCGGCACTATCAGGTTATTTGTATGTTCAATTGAACGGGCTGAAAGCAGAAAATCAGGATTTCAAGCAAAAACAGGAGATATCCAATAAAGAAATTGATGAATACAGAAGCCAACTTCAGGAATTAACAGCTAAGTACGATAGTTTGATGCTGGCCCACGAAGGTTTACGTTCGGAGCTTAAGCAGGAACAGGATAAAGTTGTGGCCTTGATGCGAGATTATGAACGATTGAAAGCGTCGGGAGGTACAGTTCAAAGTGCTGGTGGTAAAAATTTACGGGCACGTTTGGAAGAACTTCAACAAGCGTATGATGAAAATGAAGCCATTATTCTGGAGTTAAAAGCGAAAAACCAGGAGTTGACAGACGAAAACTTCAAGGTAGCAAAACAGGTTGAGGAGCTTAATGCACAGAATACAAAATTAACCGACGAAAATGGCAAGCTTGTCAAAACAGTTGATATTGCAAAACGACTTAAGACATATGAGGTGTATGCTGATGCGGTGAAACTTAATGGCGATAAGACAAAAGAGAAACCAACCTCCAAGGCAAGTAAAGCAGATCGTATTCGTGTTTGCTTCACTGTTCTTGATAACCAGATTGCCGACAAGCAGGAGAAAATTATTTATGCGGTTATAAAGGATCCTTCAGGAAAGACATTTACAAGCGGCGATCGTTCAAGCATTACGTTGTTGAATGGCAGCGAAATCTCTTACAGTATCAAGAAAGAGATTTTCTACGACAATAAGGTGATGCAGCTTTGTATGAATAAGGATTTAGTTTCCAACGAGACATTAAATCCAGGTAATTACAATGTTGAAATCTATGCTGAAGGAGTTCAAATTGGTAAGAGCTCCTTTGAACTAAAATAAACAATAGGTTCCTTACCTATTAAAGTTTATCGACAGCAATTTGTCGCGTGTTAGTGGTTTGCAGATAAAATCAATAACACTTGTGTAAGCTTTTGCTTTGGCCTCGTCTTCAGGATCTATTGAGCTAGATAACATAAGGATTTTTATTTTTTCTGTCGTTGATTCAGGAAAAAGCCCAAATTCATCTAGAAACTCAAATCCATCCATGTCTGGCATTCGTATATCAAGAATAATTAGTTCGGGAAGTGCCAGATTATTTTGCTCGCTGTCTTTTAAATAATCCAATGCAGGTCTGGCAGAGGGAAATGATTGTATAACATCACCTAAGTTGGCCTGTTCAATTACTTTCGTATTGATAAAAACATCAATGGGGTTATCTTCAACTAATACGATGTGTCTAAAATGAGCCATTGAGTATCCTATTAATAATTAAGTGCATCTTCGGTTGTTGGAATTGTAAGGGTAAACGTGGTTCCTGAATTAATTTCAGACAAAACATCAACAGTGCCCCCCAATTTTTTAATGGTTTCTTTTACAATATACAGGCCTAGGCCCGAACCACTGCTTTTATCACTGGTACGGTAAAACATGTCAAATATTTTATCGAGATGCTCTTCCTTAATGCCAAGCCCATTGTCTTTTACAGAAACAATCGCATTGTTTTCGGTCTTTCTGCAAGAAATCGAAATCTTTGGTTTCCTGTCGGGGTGTCGGTATTTGATTGAATTCGAAATCAGATTATTCAGAATGATTTGAATACGCGTTCTGTCTGTTTGAATTAAAGCCGGTTCCTCAATGTGTATGATTTCTTTGAGAATAATCTCATCCGACTCGAGATACCTCAAACCCGCACTGATGTCTTTGATTACATCCTTTATTTCAACCTTTTCAATATTAACCTGCGTTCGGTTGTTTCTTGAATATGCTACAATATCGCGAATGATGTTATCAAGCTTAAGTATGCTTTCTTCCATCAAATCAACATATCGGATGGTTTCTGTTGTGTTGGTTTCATTCCGAAGAAGATAGAGTAAGCCCAGAACCGACGTTAGTGGCGAACGCAAATCGTGCGAAGCAGAATAAACAAATCGATCGAGCTCAAAATTGATTTTTTCGAGTTCTTTATTCTTCGATTGCAATTCGTGCATGGCAGTGAAGTTTGCAGTGTTAACGTTCGCATGCATTAATTCTGGGTAAACCTCTTTAAGTAAGTATAATTCTTCGAAACGTAGAACCATTGCCGCTTTGCAATGAAATGAAACGAGAGGAGGAATTAATTCGCCGATAAGAATTAATTGCGAGTCTGGATTCCTTGTTCGCAGTTCGGCAGAAATTCGGATGATTTCTTCAAAATTATTCTGAATTGGCAGCAGAATGCTTTCACCCTGATGTAAGGATTGCTTTACATGCTGATACGAATGGGCTTGAACCTTAAAATCAGGCAAAGCCCCGCAGATAGCGTTGATTTCCACCGAATCCGGTTGTCGGGCAAAAAGATGAACAATTGGTTTTTTCATCGAAGCGGCAATTTATAAATTATCTGTAGTTCATGATTCGGATATCGAAAAAATAAGATAATGTGAAATGCATAGTTGTTTTGGGAAATCAGATGTAACATGTTGGTTGTTTGGCCGGAATAAAACACACGTTTCTTCCGTTTCTTACATCAGCTTCTAACTTTGTATTGGTGTTTAATATTGCACTATATCAATTGTTTACAGATTAAGGACTCTGTTTTTTCCTCCGGTTTTGTCATTTCTTGTCATGTGTAAGTACCGTAAGTCGGAATAGACAACCTGAACAGTATATGCAGAGTAACATTGTAGTGTAAATCGAAAGCAGAAAATTATGAAGCCCCTTATATTTCCTCGAATCGTTATTGCCCTCGCATTTGTTTTGTTTGTTGGGTTATTGAATGCGCAGGAAGCCCCTGATGGCAAGCGTCGCTACAGAGTTACTGCTTTTAAGTCATACAATATGGGTATTACCAGTATGTCTAATACCGCCGATGCTTATCCAAAATCGACGCTTTACATACCATCTGCCTTTACGCCCGATGGAGATGGTGTTAATGATGCATTTGGCGCCAAAGGCAAAAATATTATTTCGCTCAAAATGAAAATCTATAACCGTTGGGGCGAGCTGGTTTATGAGACAGATCAATTGAATGATACCTGGGACGGAACCTACAAAGGAAATGCAATTACAAATACAGATGTTTTTGTGTATACGGTTAATGCGGTGAGTGTCGATGGTAAGCCATTGCCCGAAGAGAATGGAACTGTAACGCTTGTTGCAGATGGAACAATTGATTAATACGAGAATTAAGGTATCACAACCATTTAAAGTGCAGCATATGATTTACTCCTACTCATTAAAAAGCGTTTCACCGGTTAACTTGTTTTTCTGGTTTTTATTTTTTCTGGTTTCTGTATCCCAAGCTCAAGCACCTGTTGCGGGCTTTACAGTTGCTGCAAATCAAGGATGTGCTCCATTCAGCGTCAACTTTACGAATACATCTACCAATGCCGTTTCGTATCAGTGGAACTTCGGCAATGGTAATTTTTCGGTTTTAACGAATCCTCAAAATGTTTTTGTTAATCCCGGTGACTACAACGTTGTTTTAACGGCCACTTCAGCATCTGGACAAACAAGTACGTATTCAATGGCCATATCGGCCTTACCCGGGCCAACTGCATCATTCAATGTTTCTTCTACAATTGGTTGCGACGACCAGACGGCATTCCAGTTCACCAATTTAAGCTCCGGTGCTGTTTCCTATTTTTGGGATTTCGACGATGGAACCTCCTCTTTACAGGCAAACCCTGTCAAAATTTACAACACTACCGGCAATTATACGGTAAGCCTAATGGCTACGAACTCGGTTGGCTGTCAAACTGTTTATTCACTTAATCAGTCTATTGCTGTTAACCCTGTACCTACCGCTGCTTTTACATCAAATCTGACCTCGGTTTGTGAGCCAGGTAACCCAATTCAATTTTCCAATCAATCGAGC
>CANMGM010000238.1 GCA_947497195.1 Bacteroidota bacterium | reverse complement strand
GGATGGTGGACTTGCATTCCAATTGGTTTGGTGTTAGGCTTTGTTTTTAGGAACAAAATTAATCGTCCTTTCCTTGCAGGCTTTTTAGCACTTTCGCTGCAGTGGCTTGTCTATGCACTGTACCTCGACATTCAGAACGATTCACTTCTTTCTTCACGCATCTCCATGCTCTTCGGATTACCTGCCAATCGTGGTTATGCACTTATGCTTACTGCACTGTTGGGAGGTATATTTATGGGAAGCCTATTGCAGACCGGCTATTTTTTCGGAAAATTGATTGCTCCAAAATTGGAAAAAGGATATTATTGACACCTTACATGGTGAATTCATCGACACGCCATTCCGAAATCGACGCCCTCAGAGGCTTTGCGCTCTGCGGGGTGCTTTTTTCGAATTTCAATTCCTACACTTCGCAGCAGGTTCCACCCGAAATTCTCGACCAAACGGTAGGCCTTACCGATTCTTGGTTTCAGCAATTTAATGCGCTGTTTCTCGAATGGAAGTTTATGGCCTTATTTTCAATATTGTTTGGCTGCGGTTTCGGAATACTGTATAAATCGCTTTCTGATCGTTACCGGCATCCTGAATTAATTTACTTGCGCAGACTATTCATCCTGTTTCTTTTGGGTATTCTTCATCTTTCGTTCTGGTGGTTCGATGTGCTGCATTTGTATGCCGTATGTGGTGTAATGCTCTTGCTGTTTAAGGATATGAAGATGACCATAATCTTGCCGCTTTCGTTCCTTTTCATGTTTCCGTTGCCTTTTGCCATCGGCTTGTATCTGAAGCAATTTCCACCCGGAATAAGCGACGCCGATGTACGCTGGATGTATGAACAGTTTAAATATGGCTCACTTGCAGATTTGGTGCGCTGCAACTGGGAAGGATACTACAAACTCTTTGTGAAAACGGGCAGCAATTATAGAGACATTCCCGAAACACTTGGCCGGTTTTTGTTTGGATACTGGCTGGTGCAAGGTGGATGGGAGCATAAATCAGAATGGATTAAAACTAACGCACTGAAAATAATGTTGCCCTTGCTATCCATTTCAATGTTGTATTTTCTGTTCTTGCTCGAACGCATAGACCTACCGCAATGGACAGCAAGTTTGCTATATCGTTCGGGGATTTTCTGCACCACCTGTTTGTATGCCATATTATTTCTCCTGGCATTCGGAAAATTTGGGGACACCTGGTTTTTTCGCGCATTGACATCCATGGGAAAGATGACATTGACACTTTATCTGCTGGTGTCTGCATGTATGATTGCCCTACTTTACGGCATCGGCGGTGGATATTTGGGCGAAGTTACCATCACACAATTATTCCTATTGGCCGGCCTCACCATGATGACATTTATACTTATTGCCCCATTTTGGCTACAGCGATTTTATTTTGGTCCGCTTGAATGGCTTTGGAAAATGGGAACATATATGCGTTATATCGCATTGAAACGCTCCCGATAATGGGCGAAATTGCCACTAATTTAGCCGCTTTAGTGAATAACCAGCTTGGCTTACGCTGAAATTCAGTATAAACAAGCTATTGCAGAAGGCAATACACGATTTACTAGGGTATTCAAAAAAACAGTTCAGAGGGATTAATAGCTTGGTATTTCGGGGCATTGCTAATATGATGAATTTCATACGGGAAACACGTGTCCCCGCCCTGTTTAAAGTTCGGAAATGCCTATTCACATTCCAAGTGCCTTTTACCAACCATTATATGAACAGATATGTTGGTAATTTATCCAGATTAATACTAGAAAAGATAAGTGTCTTACTTTTAGCAAATTGAAGAAAATTAGGAACTTTATTTTAGCGCTAATTTTGCTCATCATCTATGTTATATTGTTCTATATCATGCATTTATGAGTTATCCGTTTTTAAACGTTTATATACGACTAATAAGGCGTTTGAGTCGTAACTTTGCTGTATGGGGAGGAGGAGTGGCGGACCCCAACGCGCGTTTTCTGCAAACCAGAAATCAATCGTTCAGTTTCGTTTATTTCAATTCGGTTTTCAATAAACCAAACAAAGAATCCAATTGAGGATGAGCTGTTATTGCTACCTGCGATTCTGCCAAGGCTCTAACTTCCTCCATGCGCGATTCTGGTAAAGGATGAGTTTGTAAAAACTCCGGAACAGAAGCGCCATGTGCTGATTCCTGTTGCAACACTTTCAGCAATGAGAGCATCTGCCGTACTTCGATTCCATTTCGCCTAAGAATTCCCGCCCCGGCAGTATCGGCCTGGGTTTCCAGATCGCGCGAATAAGCCAGGCTGCGGAATTCATTGCCCTGCGCAGAAATGGCCGAAATCAAGCCTCCATCTCCCACTACCAAAGCTAACAAAGCCGACCATAAAACTTTATCCATAATTCCATGCAAGGAGTGTCGATAATTTATATGCGATGCTTCATGCGCCAGCAAGGCCGCCAGTTGGCCCGAATGATTCAATTTATTGATGATACCTGAATAGACAACGATTTCACCGCCGGGCAATGCAAATGCATTCACAGTCGAATCGTGTATCACATTAAAGTGCAAAGGGTAATGGCTCGCAAAATCGATTTCAGCTGCAAAACGATTCAACAATGCACTCGATGCCGAATCGGGGGGAGTCTGCACAAAAACACCCGTTGAAATTTCTTTCCCGAGCGAAACCTCTTGCTCAACAGGCACTAATTCAACAGCTTTTCGTGCAATAAATGGAATTCCCCAAAAATAAAAAATCAGCACTCCGGCTATCACTAAGGCTAAACCAGAACCCAGAAACATGACCAATGGAACGGTAAAACGACCCAACTTGAATTCCTGTTCCGGAAAACTGCCCCAGTGCGAATGGAGCAATCCTTTGATGTTCGGGAATTCAATCTGCAACTTTTGTTCACCTGCATTGCCAAACAGGATAAGCGCTTTGTTGCGTGCAGGATATTTCACCAGCTGAACATCAGTAACGGATATGCGCAGGTTTTTTCCCGAGCCCTGAACATTAAGTACATTGCCATCAAATTGCCAGCTTACGTGAATCGAGCCCAAGCCGGGTATTTCCAATACGGCAGGATGCATATCAGAACCAGCGGCGGCGTAGGAAGATGAAAAGAATTGCTCCGGAAATGAGCAATGATATACCAAGAATCATCAGAAACGCATTCGGACTATTTTGACCAGGCAACGCGACATTCATCCCAAAGAAACTGGCAATCAGCGTTGGAACGTATAGAACAATCGTTATCAGCGTAAGCGTTTTAATAATCTTGTTCATGTTGTTGTTGATGATGGAGGCATAGGCCGTGGTCATCTGCAGCAAGATGTTGTTGGCAATGTTCGTCATTTCGATGGCCTGTTGGAACTCGGTTACTACATCCTGAAAAAGTTCCTCATCCTCTTCGTAGCTTCGAATAACCTGCAGGCGATTCAAACGCGCCATCATCAACTCGTTCGATTTTAGTGCAGTGGTGTAGTAAATGAAGACCTTCTGGTACTTGAGCAAATCAAAAATATCCTGATTGCGCATGCTGGCTTTCAGGTCGTCCTCAATCTGGTCTACCGTTTTGTTGATTTCACGCAAATGCATCAGGAATTTTGCAGCAGTCTTGAAAAGAATCAGCAGCAGGAACTGATAATGCTTGGCTGTATTAAGATTCTTAACACGGTTGTGCTCGAACTCCTGTATAATTACATTCTCTTCCTTCGCGATGGTAATGATGTAATCATTGTTTATAATCACACCAAGCGGAATTGTTACAAAAGGAGCTTCATCCTTCTTCCCCTGGAAATGCGGAATTCGGATGAGCGTAAACAGCACATCTTCATCTCGCTCTGCACGGGCTTTTTCATCAATATCGAGCGGATCGTGAAGGTATTCTTCGGTAAACGGAAAATCCTGAATGAGTTGCTGTAATTCTTCTTCCGAAGGATCTACAACGTTAATCCAGCAGCCGGGTTCGGCCTTTGGAATTTCTTCCAGTCTGCGGTTTTGTGTTCGAAAGATATTGATCATCGTCCATGGCTGCAGATTTGGTGAATCGCACGTGCTTTACGAGCGAGTGCAAAAATAGGCAATTACACGAACAGAAAACGCGTAACACAGAAATTTT
>CANMGM010000237.1 GCA_947497195.1 Bacteroidota bacterium | reverse complement strand
TTCATGAATCGGTATAAATTGCGTGCTGCAATTTGGTAAAAAGAGCGTTAAGTTGAGTAGTATGGGAGGTGTATAAATTACTTGCAACCCTTACCACATTTCTTTTCCTCAGAACAACATTTCTCCGCAACCATATTCAAAATTCGAACGTAATGCGAAAAGACATTTTCAAATTTCTCCAACTAAAAAATCCAAGTGCCTCATTATGTTCGTTTTGAATATTTCAATTTCATACAATCTTTTTCTTGCAACAACGATTATTTAGTGTAATTTTAAGTTTGATTTCGAGCGATGGCAGAGTGCAGAATTTTTTCACCCACTTTTAACGAATTATTCGTGTGGGCTGTTTCTCCCTCTCGCAGTCATTCTGAACCTTAATTTTTTCAGACCATTAAACATGATTGAATTAGCCGAAAGCCCGGTTGAATTATCTGAACAACTACAATACTTCTTTGGATTCAACTCCTTCAAGGGAGAACAGGAATCTATTATCCGCAACATTTTAAATGGGAACGACACCTTCGTTATCATGCCTACGGGAGGAGGCAAGTCGCTTTGCTACCAACTGCCGGCTCTAATTTCCGAAGGAACAGCCATTGTTGTGTCGCCCTTGATTGCATTGATGAAAAATCAGGTTGATGCCATCCGAAATTTCGGCGGAGCCACAGGTGTTGCACATTTTCTGAATTCATCGCTTAACAAAACGGAAATAACCCAGGTAAAAGCAGATATTACCAATGGTGTTACAAAGTTGCTCTATGTTGCTCCCGAATCGCTTACCAAGGATGAGAACGTGCAGTTTTTCCGCGAAATCAATATTTCGTTTTTCGCAATCGATGAAGCACATTGCATTTCCGAATGGGGCCACGATTTCAGACCGGAGTATCGCCGTCTTCGGCCAATAATTGAAGCAATTGGTACTGTGCCCATCATGGCGCTTACAGCAACAGCAACGCCCAAGGTGCAGCAGGATATCATGAAGAATCTCAACATGACCGATGCTACCTTGTTTAAATCATCGTTCAATCGCGCCAACCTATATTATGAGGTGCGTCCGAAGAAGGATGTGGTGAAGGAAATCATCCGCTTTATTCGTCAGCATCAGGGTAAATCAGGCATCATTTATTGCTTGTCGCGTAAAAAAGTGGAAGAGCTTGCCGAAACGCTTGTTGTAAATGGTATTAAAGCGCTCCCATATCATGCTGGTTTGGATGCGTCAACCCGGGCTTCGCATCAGGATAAATTTCTGATGGAAGAAGCCGATGTTATTGTGGCCACCATCGCATTCGGAATGGGTATCGATAAACCCGATGTGCGCTTTGTGATTCACCACGAAATGCCTAAATCGCTCGAAGGGTATTATCAGGAAACCGGTCGTGCCGGTCGCGATGGCGGTGAAGGTATTTGCCTATCGTTTTATTCGTACGACGATATCTTGAAACTGGAGAAATTCCTAAAGAATAAACACGTTGCCGAACAGGAAATCGGGCAGCAGCTTTTGGCCGAAACTACCGGTTATGCCGAAACGTCGATGTGCCGCAGAAAATATCTCCTCCATTATTTTGGCGAACATTACGACGATTCGGGATGCAACACCATGTGCGACAATTGCCGCCATCCGAAAAAGAAATTCGACGGAATGGAAGATATTTGCCTCGCACTCGATACTATTCTATCGGTGAAAGAGCGCTTTAAAGACAAGCACATCGTTAACATTCTCACAGGCACCATCAACTCGGCAGTTAAATCTTGCAAACACGACCAGAACGAGTTTTTTGGAAAAGGAATGGACCAGTCGGCGCTTCACTGGAGTGCCGTAATTCGTCAGGCAGTAGTTCAAGATTTTCTAGAAAAGGAAGTTGAAAACTACGGAACGCTGAAACTCACTCCAACAGGACATTCGTTTTTAGAGAATCCGCATGAAGTGCTCATTACCGAAGATCACGATTACTCAGACACCGACGAAGACGACGATATCATTTCTGCCAATGGTCAGGGCGGAGCCGCTGCCGACGAAACCTTGTTTGCGATACTAAAGGATTTGACGCGGAAAATTGCCAAGAAGCACAACATGCCTCCGTATGTTATTTTCCAGGAACAATCGCTCATCGATATGACCATCCAATATCCCATAACACTTGATGAGCTCAAGCAAATTCCGGGCGTTGGAACCGGCAAGGCCGAAAAGTATGGACGCGAAGTTGTGCAATTGATTTCTACCTATGTGAAGGAAAACGAAATCGAACGCCCGATGAACATGGTGGTTAAGTCGATAGTAAATAAATCGACGCAAAAAGTACACATCATCCAAAGTGTCGATCGCAAGATTTCTCTCCAGGATATCGCCAATGCACGCGCATTAACGATGGATCAGCTCATTGAAGAAATGGAAGCCATCGTATATTCGGGCACACGCCTCGATATTTCATACTACATCGATGATGTTGTTGATGAAGATATTCAGGATGAGATTTTTGACTATTTCAGAAATGCCGAAACCGATTCGATGCAGGCCGCAATCGAGGAGTTGGCAGACGAAGAAATCGGAGAATTTGAACTGCGACTTGTTCGTTTGCGTTTTATTTCAGAAAACGCGAATTAAACTAAAACACAGATAAAAAGTAATCGCTTGCCGTGAACATCGTTCCGGCAAGTTTTGTTTTGGTACCTTTAGCGCATGAAGTATTTTCGCCACCTGCTATTCGTAATGCTTGCAATCATTGCAGGAAAGGCAGGCGCCACGCACAATCGGGCAGGCGAAATTACATACCGGCACCTTGGCGGATTTCAATACGAAGCAACCATCATTACGTATACAAAAGCCAGCAGTCCGGCCGACAGACCCAGCGTGGGCATCCACTGGGGCGATGGTATAGTAGATACGATTTTGCGCATTAACGGCAACGGTATGGGCGAGTTGGTTGCCGACGATATCAAGAAAAATGTATACATCGGCATTCATACCTATCCCGGTCCTGCGGTGTATATACTTAGTTTCGAAGACCCGAACCGCAACGGTGGTGTCGTGAATATCCCCAACTCGGTGAACATTCCGTTTTACGTTTCCACACAACTCATCATCAATCCATTTTTGGGCGTAAACAGTTCGGTGCAACTGCTAAACCCGCCAATCGATGAGGCCTGTGCTGGGCAGATTTTCATTCACAATCCGGGTGCCTACGACCCCGATGGCGACAGCATTTCATACCGGCTTGTAAACTGTTTGGGCGAACTCGGTGCTAATATTCCGGGCTTCGGCCAGCCTGCAGCAACAAACAGCTTCACACTCGACCCTGTTACCGGTGAGCTCATTTGGGACACACCAACACCCGGCGGAGTTGGCGAGTACAACGTGGCGTTTGTTATTGAAGAATGGCGTCGGGGAATTTTGATTGGATTCGTAACGCGCGATATGCAAATCAATGTGGTTCCTTGCCAAAATACACCGCCGGTTATTCAGCCCATCCCCGATATTTGCGTTACGGCGGGCGATACCGTAAGCTTTTCGGTAACGGCAACCGACTCCGATTTTCCGACACAATTGATAACACTCTCGGGAACGGGAGGGCCACTGCTTTTTGACCCGCCCTACAACGCCGTTTTCCCAAGCCTGTCGATGTTTTCTCAGGTGAGTCAGGATTTCTCTTGGACAACCGCCTGCCTGCACGTGCGTAAACAGCCTTATCTTATTACTTTCAAGGCCATCGATAACGGCAATCCTAATCTGGCCGATTTCGAAAGTGTGAACATTACCGTGGTGGCCGAAGGTCCTGATACACTCACCGCTACACCCGAAGGGAATACCATTCGATTAGAATGGACCATCAGTCCGTGTTCAGAAGCCACAGCCTACGCCATCTACCGGCGAAATGGGAGCTATCCTTTTGAACCCGCTGAATGCCAAACCGGCGTTCCTTCGTTTACAGGCTACACCTTGCTCGACACGGTGAATGGATTGAATACGCTTTCCTATATCGACGGAGATGATGGCGCGCTGATGCCGGGCAGTTCATATTGCTACCGCGTTATCGCTTTGTTTCCTGATGGTGCCGAAAGCTACACTTCGCCCGAAGCCTGCGCTTATCTGAAAGATTCCCGTCCGG